>JBCDDJ010000076.1:0-18526 GCA_039180385.1 Cyanobacteria bacterium P01_G01_bin.38
TAAGCGCCCCAGTCTTTGGTTTGCAGATTGACCCTGATCCCAATCTGGCTTAGCTCAGCCGCAAAAGCTTCGGCGATGGGTTTTGGGTTCGGAAAATAGGGACGACTCACTGGCATATACCACAGGTCTAAATCAAATCCATTGGGAAAGCCTGCATCGGCCAAAGCCTGTTTTGCCGCTTCCGGATCGTATTCGTAGTCCCCCACCTCATCGCTGGTATAGTCATCTAGCGAAGGCGGCACAAAATGGCCGGTTGTTTCCCCAAGCTCTCCCCAAAACGCTTCCACGATAGAGGCTTTGTTGATGGCTTGGGCAATTGCCCGTCGCACCTCCACCGACGCCAGCGGCTCATAGCTAGGGTTCAGGGCCAGATAGCCCACGTTAAACGAAGGGCGGAAGACAGCCTCTAGATTGGGATCTGACTCAATTTCGGGCAGCTGGTCAGGGGTAAGATCAACGGTAAAATCTAAGGCACCTGCGCGCAACTGCGCCAGACGAGCCGCCGGGTCTTCGACAAAACTAAAGACTAGCTGGTCGACCTTGGGGAGCCCCTCTTCCCAATAGTCCTCAAACTTAGACAGCGTGACCCGATCGCCACTGCGCCACTCCTCAAATACAAAAGGCCCTGTCCCAACTGCAGTGCCGGATGGCGTTCCGTAGCTGGCTCCAGCCTCCTGGATGGCAGTTGGGCTGGCAATCCCAAAATAAGAGGACGAAATCGCTGCCGGAAACGCAGCAAACGGCTCGGCTAGCTCGAACTCCACCGTCAAATCATCGACCGCCCGCACATCTACCAGGGTAGAGCCTTCTTCGCCTTTGAAGCCACCGAACAAATCGGTCCAGATCTCGTATAAATGCCCCTCTGCCCGAAAGCCATATTCAAAATTAGGATCCCACCAGCGATTCACATTAAAGACAACCGCGTCGGCGTTAAAATCAGTTCCGTCATGAAATTTGACCCCCTCTCGCAGATTAAATGTCCAAATGAGGCCATCCTCAGTGGCACTCCATTCGGTAGCCAGTCCGGGGATAAGCTCGGTACCACCGGGTTCGTTGCTTAACAGATAGTTGTAGATCTGAAGCTGGACGTACATCGAGTTGCCATCGGTGACATCCCCGGGCCTGAGATTCACAGGTTGGCCACCTGAGCCAAAGACTAAAGCTCCCGTGTCTGCAGGGGCAGCTGCCTGGTCGGTAGGGGCTGTCTCATTGGTTACCCCCTGGGGAGAACCGTTGCAATTAGCTAGGACAACGGCCAGACCTAACGCAAACAAGGCCAAAACAATGCGTCGAAACCACTGCCGAAAAACCCTTCGTTTGCTGATCATACCTTGCTCCTGATCCTCACTTTTCAAAAGTACAAGAATGAATTAAACGGACTTTAGCAAGCTCACTAAATGATTTTTCAAAAGCTACAGGAATCTTTGCAAGAAAAGTGAGTAAATGGATACATATAGATTAATAATTTCTCTCTATTGTTTAGGATGAAGGTTGTAAAAAGGTTGAAAGTATTTTGGTGATGGAGTTTTAATAACTATTTTCAAGACATTTAGGCTGCTCAGTCTGTCCGATTTCATGTTTTGAGATTTGTGTCTTATCCAAGTTTAAATTAATAGTTGTGATTGTCTTGAGGCTATTCTTAACTGATAGCATCTATCTCAGGTAAGAGATTTGACAAATATCAAAACTGTTGAACAAGATCTAAGGTTTGTGCTCAATTTTTTTGCATTTTCATCATTCAAACAGGTAGAAAAATGCCGTCTCCGATTCTTGATGTCCGTAATCTTTCAGTCGCGTTCCCGACTAAGGCAGGGGCAGTGGAGGCGGTTAAGTCAGTCTCCTTTTCACTGGCCCCTGGGGAAACACTCGGGCTGGTGGGCGAGTCAGGTTCAGGTAAATCGGTGACCTCTCTGGCCGTGATTGGTCTACTAGAACGGGCAGAGGTATCTGGCGAAGTCTGGTTTCGTAGCGCGCCTGATGCTGACCCCGTTGATTTGCTCAAGCTGTCGCGAGAGGAGCGGCGACGATATCGGGGCAGGCTGATCTCGATGATTTTTCAAGAGCCGCTGACCTCTTTGAACCCGGTCTATACCTGTGGTGATCAAGTGACAGAGGCGCTGCGGCTGCATCAAGATCTCAGCGGGAAATCAGTAAAAGACAAAGCAATCGAGCTGTTTGAAGAGGTGAAACTGCCGGAACCTGGGCATATGCTAGGGCGATATCCACACCAGCTCTCGGGTGGGCAGCAGCAGCGGGTGATGATTGCGATCGCGCTGGCTGGCAACCCCGCCATCCTGATTGCTGACGAACCCACCACCGCCCTGGATGTCACCATCCAGGCCACCATCCTTGATCTGCTGCGCGATCTGCAGGCCTCACGGGGGACTGCCACCATCTTTATCACCCACGACATGGGCGTTGTCTCAGAGATCGCCGATCGCGTTGCCGTCATGTACAAAGGCGATCTGGTCGAGATTGCCCCGGTCTACGATCTGTTTGCCGACCCGCAGCATCCCTACACCCAGGGCCTGCTCAACTGTCGCCCCCGCCCCCACAAACAATTGCGTCGACTGCCTACCGTCAGCGACTTCATGGAAGAGCGCGATGGCGCAATTGTCGCTAGAGTCAGCACCACCGCCCAGAAGGCTGAGCTGCTCGCTGAGGTTAGCCTGCAAGAAGTCAATCACCATCGCCAGACCCTCCTGCAGCAGACGCCGCTGCTGCGCGTACAAAATCTCACCAAAGCTTTCCCAGTCCGACGCGGTTTCTTTGCGCAGCAAACAGAGCTGCGAGCGGTGGACGAGGTGAGCTTTGATGTGTACCCCGGTGAGACCCTGGGCCTTGTCGGTGAGTCGGGCTGTGGTAAGTCAACCCTCAGTCGCTGTCTGCTGCAGCTGATTGAGCCCACCGCTGGCACGGTTCACTTTGATGGGCAATCGGTTCTCGATTTGAACCCCGCAGCGATGCGTCGTCTGCGTCGGGAGATGCAGATTGTCTTTCAAAACCCCTACGGCTCCCTCGATGCCCGCCAGACGATTGGTTCTGCCATCATGGAGCCGATGCGCATTCACCATCTCAGCGGCAGCGAAGCTGAACAGCAGGCCCGCGCGGTTAGTTTACTAGAGCGAGTCGGTCTTGATGCCAGCGCACTCAGGCGAATGCCCCACGAGTTTTCAGGTGGTCAGCGCCAGCGCATCTGCATTGCCCGGACGCTGGCCTGTGAACCTAAGTTCATTATCTGCGATGAATCGGTCTCAGCGCTTGATGTCTCAGTGCAGGCTCAGGTGCTCAACCTGTTGAAAGATTTGCAAAAAGAGTTTGAGCTGACCTATATTTTTATCTCTCACGACCTGAGCGTGGTGAAATTTGTGAGCGATCGCATCATGGTGATGAACAAAGGCAAAATCGAAGAAATTGGCCCCGCTGAGACGATTTATAATTCACCTCAGCAGCCCTATACCCAGCAGCTGATCGCCGCTATTCCAGATGCCAACCTTGACACTATTCGCGATCGCACCGCTGATCTCAGCCAGCGGTAAGCGATCTATTTTACCCTGACCCAAAAGCGCACATAGCCATAGGCTTCATCAAGATTAGCCGCATCGCTGGCGTTAATAATATCTCCTAGATCCACAACCACCGCCCCGTTAGGATTACTGTTCGGCGTAGCCGGGTTGCCATCACAGTCAATACCAGGGAAACTCACCGCTGGATCAGCCCCTGGTTCAAAATAAACTGCATTATCCCCATCCTGGGCACTCGTATGATGGGTAATCACCCCATTACGAGAAACAGCGATACCCAGATCAGCCCCCGTAATCCCTCCGCTTGCCTGAGAGTTGCCGCTATAAGCATTGGGAATAAAACGGGTAAATTCTGGGACATAATCACAGAAAAGCACATCGTGCGCAGTTGTATCCCCGGTTGAGAGATAATAAATCGTGTATTCAATCTCATCATTGGGGACAACATCACCGCCGTTAATGCCCCCTGCTAGAAAAGTACTCAAGGGGGTCGGCCACTGATCCGTATCTTTTGGCGGGTCCCCCGGATCGACCGGATCAGCTACGGTGATCACATTGTCATCATAGGGATGGGATGAGATGTTAGTATCTTGCTCATCGTAATAGTCAGATAGGTTTTGACCACCCGCTAAGGTACGATTCGTTTCTCCGTTAATGGCCGTAATTCGCTTGACTAACAACACCGCTGGATCAGAGACAACAATAATATTTGCCCCAATAAAGCTAATATGTTCACTAGCTCCATTACCCCCATCGTCGTCATCCCCCACGATCAGGAGCATTTGAGCAATCCGAGGCGCTGCTGCATTATCAACAAACCCAATCCAGCGGGTTGATTTGTTGCCGCAGCCTCTATCCGTAGCCGATGTTCCGCAATCCGCCTGATCAATCGGGGTAGTGCCACTACTTTCAATCAGGTTATTGGGTGCAATAGCAATATCCGCCCCGATCTGATCGCCATTCCCATCCAGCAGGCGCAGATAAGCCGGTGTGCCATTCCCATCTGTGCGGGTCTCCACATCTCCAAACCAGGCCCCAAAAGCACTCACGGGTTCTGCGAAGGTAAACAATACCCCGTTGGGGTTACTGCTAGACCCTGCTGATTCATCCCAAAGGGCAGGATGCCCGTCGGCAGATCCCAGTGCAGCATCATATAAACTTGCTGGTCTTGGGGCATTGTCCTGCAACACATTGTCGTCATCTAGGGTCGGTCCAGCTCCGCCATGCACGGTGCCGTCGCAGTCTCCTGGGGTATCCATATTTACCAGGGCAACCCCCACATCAATATTGTTGCCGTCGATCTGATAGGTAAAAAGATTGGGTTCATTGGTAGACAAGGCTTGGGCTGCCCCAAACCAGGGTTCTACGGTGCCGGTTTGGGGTAACCCCGCAGCAGTGCGCCAATCGTCGTCAAAGGCGTCGGTCGCAGCTCGAGTAGTGGCGTTATTGCCTCGGGCTTCATCGCTGATATAGGCAGCAACAAGGGCGTCAGGGGTGCCCCTGCCAAGGGTGCAAGCGAGGGGTGCGATCGCAGTCGCATCCACGACATTCGATTCCACAACGGTGGGCGGTGTATTGCCTAGGTCATCAGGCCCATTAAAATTGCCAAATGCCTGGTTGGTAATCTGGGTACCCGGGGGTGGGCTGTTGGCCCATGCCACGGTCGTAAAAATGCTGCTGCTCATCACTGATGCCATCATGATTAGAACGTGACAATTCCGCAGGAAACCCAGAACACGACATTTTTTTTTCCACAGAGCATATGACATCAATCATCTCACCTGACCAGGCTTTAAAACAACAGCAGTAGATGGCCAATCCTCAACAGAATTAGCCATCTACTGCATCTTTAAACACAAATGAACCCATCAAATCATCCGCAATATCCCTAATCTATTTTTCCCATCCAACAAATTCTCTCTATTCGTAAAATCACTTATCTTCTCACATGTCTCAACAGGGCATTTATCTCCCAGCTACCCACTATCCCATTATCCAAAAACTAAGGCTCTACCTGCAAATCTGCTTCCTGATTCACAAGGATGATATCTGCTCCGCGAATGTCCTCAAAAACAAATTCCACCCGTCGATTGCGTGCGTAATTTACCCGATCGGTCTCATCCACGAGCAGCTGTGTTTCCCCCAACGATCTCAGCGTCATCCGCTCTGCGGCAATCCCCTGTTGCATCAGATATCGTCGTGCATTCTCAGCCCGACGACGAGCCAGATCCTGGTTATAAGCCACACTCGCCCGAGAATCCGTATGACCGTGTAGGTCAACGAGCAGGGTGGGGTACTGTTGCATCACCGCTGCGATTTGATCTAAAACAACTGCGCTGTCAGCGTTTATGAAATCTTCGTCCAGGCCAAAGTGGACGTTGCGGGGGACTTCTAAGCGCATGACTTCAGGGGCCGGGGGAGTAAGGGGAGCAAAGGGGGCAGGAGGAGTTGTACACTGTGGGTTCCTAAAGACACTCGCAGCTATGCGATTGGGGCGAGTCGAGCTAGATTCACCCAGGGCTAGGACCATCGTATTGAGGGCCGGTTCAGAGGTGCCATACTCTGGGGCGGTGGCGATGCCGCTAATCACATCACCGGGTTGCAAGTCTCCTGAAATGTAGCTAAAGTTGCCAGCATCATCGACTGCCACCGTTGCCAGGGGGACGGTCAGAGGTCCATATTCACCCACACTGCCACGGGTTAGATACAGCTGTACCGTAGAGCCAGGATCTGCCTCGCCCTGCAATGCCACCGACCCATTAATAACAAAAAATTCAGGACTGTCGAACTGGGGTGGATTAATCGCACTGTTGCCCGTATCTCGCCGCCGATTGTGAGAGTCACGCAGTGGGTTAGGGCCATCCCCCCGCTGAAAGTCTTGCACACCTCGATTACGGCGAGTATTGAGGTCAATGCTAAGCCCTTCGATATTATCAAAGCGGTTATTTTCAATAATATTGCGATGACTGTGGGTGGTGCCGCCCTGGCTAAAGGCGGTGACAACCACACCAGGGCCTCTGTGGTTAGCAATATTGTTATCTACAACCCGGTGGTCATTGCCCATCAGGTAAATCGCCGCCCGCCGCAGTCGCCGCCCGTTAAAGCGAATATCGTTGTTGCGAATCTCAACAGCACCCTGGGGTTTGAACAAAAAGATGCCACTACCGTCGTTGCCGCACATTAAGTTATCTGCAATCAGACCATTATCAATGCGGCCATCCAGCCGAATACCATCGGGCATCCCTGCCAGGCCATTATTGACAATCAAGTTTTCAACGATCTCCAAATTTTCGGCGCGAGCGCCGGTAATGATGCCGCTGCCGTCGTGGTAAGCAATCCGATTTTGTTGAATCTTGACCCCCTGGCTGTTAAAAATAGACACTCCAAATGCAGACGGGCGCTCTGGTATCGTATCGTCTGGTGGAATGCCAAGCCAGTTTTGCTCAATCACGATCCCCTCAGGTGGCGTATTTTCTTCATAAAAAGAGAAGCTGCTGGCGGGGATGTATTGCTCACTGATATCTGGTGGGGGCAGCTCGTGGGCAATAAAAATATCAGCGGGCGGGGTAGACTCGGTGACCCCGTGGGCAGAGGTAAAGCCGTAGAGACTCAGCCCGCGAACGATAATGTTGTCAGCGACTAAAGTTAACCCACGAAAGACGTCAGCTTCGCCAGCTGGTGTAATCGCCACAACCGGAATCGCCACTAAAATCTCGGCGGTGGCAGATTTTGTCGCGTCATAACCGGGCTGGGTGGTGCCGTCGATCACCAGACCGGGCTGGGTGATGGCGGGTAAAACTGACTGCACCTCAATGGTGGTACTATCGGTGGGCAGGTCAAATTCGATCACTGAATGCCCTGGCCTGGTGATGACTTGGCTCTGTTCAGTCGTGCTTAGCTCAGCCGAGGTGAGAGTACCATTGGTAATTGCGATCGCTTCTCGCAGCGTCAGCTGATCGTCCGGCGTGATCTCGCCATCCTGGCTGCTGTTCACCACGACCCGCAAGTTAGTAGCCACTGGCTCAGTCGGCATCTGTGCTGATGCGGCAGTGGAGAGTAGCAAAGAAACCGCGAGCCCACCGAGGGTTGTCGTTAGGGCTTTAGCGTCACGATAGTTGAGGTGGGCCATAGGTCTAGCATTAATAAAGGCGAAGGGGGAAAGGCGAAGGGGAAAGAAAAATAAGGTAGAGGGTGGAGGGTAGGGGGTGAAGAGTAAAGGGCAAAAGTGAAGTTAGTCGTAGCTAGAGAAAAGTAAAGAGCTTTAGCCGTCTGTCTCCAGTGATTCAGCTGTTTCAGTCGCCTCGGTCGGTTCGTCTGTGGCCGTATCAATCGTTGCCTCGGTGGCTGCATCAGCCTCAATCTCAGACTCTCTCTGCTGCGGGGGAGCCACATCTTGTAGACCAAACCCATTAAATAAGTTGTTGATCTTGGCCGAGACCCCTAGGTAAAAACCACTGGCAGAGCGATTGATCCCAAAATCATCATCGTAGGCACCGCCGCCGCTGTAGCCTGCATACAAGCGCAAATCAGGGGTGGGATAGTACCCTGCCTCTAGGGAATAACCCACTTCGCTGTAGTCACCCAGGCCACCAAACCAGCGAGCCTCGCCCGTGATATCCCAGTGATAGTCAAAGCGGTAGGTGGCTCTGATCTGGGCTAGATGCAGGTTGTTGCTCGAAACAAAGTCATCGCCTGGTTGGCTAATGCGGGTCGTGCTTCTGCGAAAAGCATACTTGCCGTAAAACTCCCACTGCCAGTTGGGGGCATAGATTGCCTCCGCTGAGAAAAGATGCTCAGCGGTGTCAATGCTGCGGCCAAACAAAGCATTGGTGGGCAAAGTCCCTGGATTAATCCGGTGCTCATAACGCAGCAGGGCGTTGAATCGGTCATCGTTGGGGTCACGATAGGCCAGGCCTAGCTTGAGGTTGCTGGTGGTGCCAATGCCCGTAATTTCTTGGTTAGCAGCCCTGGTGAGCTGATAGTTTAACAGCGCACTGACCGCAGGCGAGAGCCGTCCAACCACTGAGGCATCGAGTAAGGTATTCGATCCCTGAGATGAAGTGCGATGTTCAAAACGAGCACTGGCTTGCAGATCAGGGTTGTCAGTATACGAGAGCCCTGCAGTGTAGGTGTTGCCGTTAGTTGTGCTCAGGGCTGACCCCCCAGTACCCACTGCAAAGGGCTGCCTAAACTGAGTGCCCGATGCCGTACGGCCCAACAAACTGTTGAAGGTATGCTCATAGCCCAGGTCAAGCCGCAGTCCTGGCCCCAGGTTAAAGCCATGCTCGATCCCAATTGCACCGCCCAGTTGCTGCCCCTCAATGCTCGAAAATCGTCCACGCAGGGTGGTGTCTTCACCCAGGGAGTGCTCGCCTGTGAGGTCAATGGTGGTGAGGGCATCGCTATTACTCAGGCCATCCCCGCCGTAGAAAATTTGGTTGACGCCCAGGGTAATCCCTGGCATCAGCTGCCAATCAACGCCAAACACGGTACGGCTGGGATAGATTGGATCGCTATCAGACGAGAGCGTCAGCTCATTTTGGGCACGGAAGGTAATGTCGTTAGACAGGCGTGTGGTCAGGCGCGTACGCAGCTGATCGGAGCTAACGTCAAAGATCTCGGGGTTGGTGCGATCGCTGCGATCGCGATGAATCCAGTCAAATTCTAAATTGCTATCCCCCAGCCGTTGCGATATCCCCAGGGAGTAGGTGGTCAGCGAGTTATCGACTCGGCTACCGGGCACCGGAGAGCTACCGGGTTCCAACAAATCCGACAAACTGGTTAGCGGTCGCGGCGCGGTGCCAAAATTGTCTTCGTGGTCATACTGAGCCCGCAGGGTTGTGTTACCACTCAGCCGAGCATTCGCCTGTGCCCCATAGCGGGTTTGCCCTGGCACAAAGCTGGTTGTGGCCGCGTTAGTAAACCCCGCGTCGGTCGAGCGCCAATAGGCCCGCCCTGTCAGCCAGTCATCCACTTCGCCGTCGAGTTCAACCCGATAGGCTGAGCCACTGACTGGCCCCGACAGCTCAAAATCACTTTCTGAATGGGCTACCTCGGCCACAATCTGAGCGCTATCTCCTAGAGAAATTAGAGCATCTGCCCCAAATAGCTCAAAGTTTCGGCTACCTTGATTTTCTAGCAGATAAGAGGCCCCCAGCCAAGATTCTTGATTGAGGGTGCGGTCAAAGTTATACTGCAAGCGCCCCGCCAAAATATTGGTATCGGTATTCTCACCTTCATATTGGTAGGTGGCCACAATCCGACGAACCAAGACCTCGCCAAAGTCACCTATTGAGGTCTGCAAGATCGGGTCGTTAAATAAAATTGTGCCGCGATCGTAGTCAACATCGTAGTCTGTGCCGCGAAATAGCTGCTGGCGAGCCACAACAGTACCCGGACGATTGAGTTCTTCGGCTTCAATATAAATCTCTTCGCTACCGGGGATAACTAAACGGCGCGAGAGGAAATATAAACCACTGGTGCCATCTGGGGCGAGGGTATCGCGCTGAAATCCTTCAACATTGTCGCCATAGAGCCCAGTTAAGGCCAGATTACCCAGGTTATAGTTGAACTTAAAGCCGTGGAGCTGACGAGACGTGGCTGTAAAAAACTGGGATGGGTTAGCAAACTCCTCGGTGTTATAGTCGCCCCACATCGCATAGTCAGTGCCAGCCCCTTCTACCGGCGAAGTTCGCTCTAAGCGCAAATATAGGTGATCGGTCGACGGGGCGGTTACGTCTAATGTTGAGTCATCGCCATACACCGGGTAGAGGTTTGAGCAGCTCCCTGAAGATTGTCGAAATAGGGTGGTCTCACCCCGACAATCTTCATTCAAGGGGCGATCGCTGTTATAAGCCCCCGTCAACAACCACTCGCCGATGTTCCCCATCGTAAATAGAGAGGCATCCAGGTCAATTTCGTAGTCGTTATCACCATCGGTGGGCAAAAAGTCTCGCAGACTGCTGCGGAAATCTGTGCCCCGTGCCCCTAGTCTGAGATCGACGATTCCCGTGGCAATGCTGGGCCGCTGGGGGGTGACAAATTGTACCTGGTTAAAGGCTTCTAAATTGTTGGCAACAGCCTGTAGCTGAACGACACGTGCCTCCAGAGAAGACCGCAGCTCAGCAGTGAACTGGCCGTTTTGGGCCTGCACCTGGAAACCCGGCTGATCAGGGGCGTAATCAACCCCCACAAATTCACCATCGCTAGCGATTAAGGTAACGATGGCCTCCCAGTTGGAGGCATTGCCTAACTCATCCAAGAGCTGACCTTGAATCGTGCCCGTTGAGCGCCCATCAGCAGGAATACCTGAGCTCTGAGGAGTTAGCCTCATCTCTATCGGGGCACCTCGCACCTCAACCTCAACCGACTGTAGGACGCCTTCGTCACTGCGCCGGACCATGGTAAGGGTGTTGCTGCCCTCTTCTAAGGCTACGCCATACCAGGTTTGAGTAATTAGATTGGTTTCGGGGTCTGTTTCAGTACGGCCAATCAGATCAGAGTCGACAGCTCGATCGTTTACCCGCAGCTCCACATCAGCCCCCACCGGGAACTTCACAATTACCGTCGTGGCCGGAACGTCTAAAACACTTCCTGCTGTCGGATTGAGAATTTGCACCTGATCGCTCGAAACGGCCTGGGAGAGAGCTGGGGTAGGGATGTCGGGCGCTGTCGATGTTGTCGGTGCTGCTTCGGCGGATGGGACTGCTGTGCTCAGCGGGTCTGGCTCTGTTGTCTGGGCAATCGCTTCTGGCTGAGCGTTGTTGATCACACTAGACGAAAAGGTTGGAATTGTCGTTTCAACCCCAGGGGCTGAGAGATTGAGGGCTTCACCAGGCAGGTCGTTGGTAGCCAGATGGATGGGCGTAAAGCGGGGGATAGAGGGTGCTTCTGGTGAGATTGCCAACTTATCTACGGTTGGCGTCGCTTGGGTGAGCTGAAGTTGTGGGGCAAAGATGGGTGCAGCTGTGGGTGTAGCTGTGGGTGTAGCTGTGGGTCTAAATACGGGCGCAGTGCTTGCATCGACAGGCTCACTTGCGGGTAAATCAGCTTTTACCTCAATTTGAGAAACAGTCGAGATTTCCTCGTTCTGAAATTCTGTTTCTTTTGCCCAAGCGCTGGAAGCAACTGATATCAGAGCAAGCGTACTCGCCAGCGCTGTCAAATAATAACGTTTAGAAGATCGAATAGGCTGCATTATTGAGCCTCCTCTTGAAAGGTCGGCGTTACCCCAAAATTCATGCGCACCATGCTGCCAGGGGCGAGGTGAACCCTTCGAGATTGGCTGTTGCGCTCGTTAAAATACAGGTTGGGGGCGAGCGCATAGCCCGGCAAACTGCTGAAATCTAGAACCCCGCTGCGGGTGCCTGGCAGCATACACGACACTGAATAGAGGCCGTCGGCATCGGTGACAATGCGATTGCCGTCGTCTAAGAAGATCACGGCGTTGGGGATGCCTGCTTCGCCGGGTTGTTGCTCGCCATCAAAGTTGTTATCAACAAAGACCCGACCGATCAGTGTGGCACAGTCTGTGAGAATACCAGGGTCAATCACCAATCGGTGAATGCTGGGACCATCTTGCACAAAAAATTGGTTGTCGCTACGCTCTGCGGTTACCGAAGCCAGGTTTTCACCCGAACCGCGCAATGCATCGGGTGTGACTCGAACCGCATAAAGAATCGTCATCACCTGACCAGCGGGTAGGGAGGTCAGAGAGAAAAAGGCGACATCTGACCCATTGGCCTCGGTTGTCACTGTGACGGGTTGATCGCCAATCATCCCAGTGACAGATTCAGGAATCAGTTGAAACCCGACAGGCAGTGTATCGGTTGCCACAACTGCCTCTAGGTCAACATTGACCAGATTACGAACCGCTAAACGATAAACCACCGTGTCACCTGGCTGAGCCGCTGCCCGATCGGCTGTTTTGGCAATGTCGATTTGATCAGACTCACACATCAACATGCCAAGGGCCAAGGAGAATAAGTTGAGCCCTTGAGTCTCCGCATTTAATACTTCTACAACGGTTTCATCAACCTGATTGCCACCCGTGGTAGAGAGGGGAATGCCGTCGAGGGCAGTTGCTCGATATCGAATGATCGTGTTGTTGACGTTCCCAGTTGTTGCTAATATCTCTAGCTTGATACGCCGCTGAGAATAGATAGAATCTGGGGGTGTATTAAGTACCAAGATATATTCAGCCCCTGCATCGGTCTGATTTAAGCCAGCATTGACAGGGCTTCGAAGGGCTGTGGTCGGGTCTAAGAGAAAGTTATATTGACCTGAGTCGCGATTTGTCAAAAAGAATGGGTTACTGTTTTCGCTATTGGGTTCTTTGCCCCCAGAGATACCGTTGTCGGGTATATCTGGAAATTCTGTCCGAGATAAGTTAACTAAGTTGCCCAGATCTAGCCCGGTTGCATCTGGCTCATAGACCGAGATAGAAAAACCCCCATAGTTAGGTAAGAGATTGCCATCGCAGCCTAGAATTTGGCCGAGCGGATCGATCAAACCAGTCGTTGAGGCAGTTAGCTGATTGGAGTTGTCATATAAGCGGTTGTTACTCGCAACATCCCTATAGCTAACAGAAGCCTGGTTGACAAATGTCGCAGAGTCTCCATTGTCAAGTGCCTGGGCGAAGACCGCGACAGATTTTGTCGATAAACTACAAACCAACAAAGGAGTAACTATCCGATACAGCCATTTCTTATAAAATTTTGAAGGAGATTGAGAAGTAGGGTCAAACATCGCGCTGTGGGGAGGTTACTCTCAATGTAATTGTGTCGTTCGACAATCAAGAGGGTTTACTTAAACAAGCTCAAAGAAGTCTAGGTACCTTTCAAATGAGTGGCTCAAATCAAAATCGGGTATGCTTAACAGACTTAAAGACTGAGGTTTTGATGGATGATTTTCTTTGAATAAATTGAACTGTGGGGGGAGATGATCAATGTTTTGGTTCGAGGGGGCTGTTTATGAGCCAAAACGACTCTGTGCGAGCGTTGATTGATCGCACCCAAGATGCTTAGTGCTTTAAGGCATGCTCAGTGCTTTAGAGGGTGTTGTCAGCCAGGCAATCGCTCTGAGAGCATGGAGGGCGAGGTGTCTCTATTTTGCGATTGCCTGAGCTTTGTGAGGTCAGTTATTGCACAGCGACTTCGTACGACACATCAACAGCCGTTTCTGAAGCAAGCTCACCGTTAAAATCCCAACGAACATGGGTGTAGGCTTCAGCGGGGGCAGGCTGCATGTCTACCGTGCCGTCTGGCAGGGTGACTTCGACCATCGGCTCCTCGACAAAAGATTGACCCTCGTCGATGCTATAGGTGAGTTGAGTGCTACTAAGGTTGGTGGCAGAGCCTAGAACGTAAACCGTGTTCTCTGGCACAGGTTGGGTGATTTCCAGATTTTGAGCCTCTGCATCCCCTGTATTTGAACTCTCTACGGTATACCGCAAAACATCGCCTGGATATACGGTTACGCTGCCTTCCAAGGTCTCCCAGCTGATCTTTTCTTGACCATTTTTGTCTGTCTCAACCAACTTTTTCTCGGCACCGAGGGTTAGCTTAACCTCAGGCTGACGGATCGCTTCGACAACAGATTCCGTGATTTCGACGATTTCAGCCCGGACTGCTTCACTAGAGGCAAACGGGATAATCCCGATGATAGACAAAGCGCCTAGGCCAATAAACCAACGTTTCATAGTCATGTATTTCTCCAAAAAAATGAGGCTAATAAGGCTTTAGATTGCAAAAAAACAAAGTGTGGCAGGGATAGGGCATGGACTTGTCTAACGACCTGTTTAAAAAGATGCGCTAGAGCGGTTAGCCTACCCCTGTGGTCACGGCTTGATTAGTTAACCTGACGCTGGAAGGTAAAGGCACCAGACTGCTGAGGCCCTAATACAGCAGGCGAATCAGCTTCGTACTTGGTGATATCGGTATCAACTGTCGTACCAGACTGCTCAGTAGCAGCTGGGTTGGTGGCCGGATCGCCGCTGAAGTAGCTCACTGCCCCACCGCGCGAGTCAGAGGCCTGGCCGCCGACGTGGCTGGTGTCAATCTCGGTGTCGCTATCGTTATCGAGTGCCCAGTCGTTACCACCAGCAGTTCCATCCTCAGTCACCAGGATGTTTTGTGCATTGAGCACGAGGTTGCCCGTACCCGCATTTGACTCGCTGATGTTGAAATAGGTCACTCGGTACTCAATGATGTTGCCAGGGGCAGGATTTCTAGGCTCTGTACTAAAGACATCCTGACCAGCCGGAATCTCAGGTCCACTGCCTTGCAACAGACGGGACTCTTTGAGCAACTGTAAGAACCCGGTGTAGGACCGGAAGACGGTTCGGTTAGAGTCGGTGAATGTGTTTGTATCTGTCGGATCAACAATCGTAGTCGGATTACCATCCCCATCAATATAAGCCGTCACCGGAACAGGAATACCGCCTAAGACATTGCCCAATGAGGGGGTGCCTGTGCCTGGCTCAGTGGAGATCGGCGTATCAGCGGGCAGAGTGATTTCAACCCCGTAGTTGATCGGCTGATCGTCAGGGACTGTGACGTAGATTGGCGCTGCGGTAACAACAGGCGTTGCAGTATTGATGTCATCGGAATCAACCTGGGTCCAGCTGCCACCACCAGCAGAATCATACTGATAGTAGGCTTTGTTGGCTGGGTTAGCTGGGTCGGCAATTGAGATGATGGTGTCATCAGGCAGATCGGTTGCGGTGCCGCCGGGTAGATCTGCTGGCAGGGTGGGCAGCAATGCTACCTCTGTATTAGCTGCATTGCCAGGTAGGGCGATCGTGCCGGTAAAGGGCACAGTCACCGGATTGACTAAGCCATCATTGTCTAGATCGCCAGAGCTAATCGGGGTGGCTTTGTTAGTAAAGTCATCATTGGTATCGGTTGGGCCTGCCGCAAAGGGATTGTTGAGGGGGCCGTTAGAAATCCCGGTGGTTGGGGTTAAGGTTGGGCTAAACAAGAGCACCTCACCCGTGCCGTCTTCGGGGGTACCCTGGTTGTCGCTGGGGTCGACCTCGATCGTGGTAGCTTCATCAGGAATATTATTATCATCCACATCAGCCGGATCAATGTGACCGTCTGTCGGTGTGAAGTTAGTGCCGTCGTAGTTACTGAAGGTGCCGTCGTTGCCATCGTAGTTACTGGGGGTTTGGTCACCAGATTCGTCGTAGACGGGGTCACCGTTGGGGTTTTCACCAAAGACCTGGGCAATGTTTGCGATCGCAGGATCATTGTCTCCTGGGCTAGCGCTAGGATCGTAGTCGTTAGTCACCACCGTAAATCGGAAAGCGCCTGCCGTTTGACCAGGAGACATGATGATGTCACGAACGAAACCCACTCGGGTCACGCTAGCAGCTCCGCCCGCATCAGCGATATCAGTGTGCCAATCTGCCTCGTTGGCATCGGTCGCGATTAAGCTGTTTGTGTAAACAACAGTCCATCCGGTAGGGGCAACAGGGGCCACGCTGGTGTCTAATTCTGTATTCGCAGGAATTGCGTCAGAAACCAGAATGCGACTGGTATTTGCTACGGTATCTAAAGTAATGTCGGTAGGCTCAAGATCTGACGGGGTCACACCACTGCCAACTGGCGGATCACTCTCAACCCGCAGGTTTAGCTCATAGGTAATCTGATCGTCGAGAAGGTCGGCAGGGTCATTAGACTCATGGTTACGCAAGGTTTTCAGCAAAGTTGCCAATGCCTGGTTTTGGATGGGGATACCCACTGTAGCTGTCAAGCTATCAGACGCTTCCCGTGTACCATTGGTTGGGTCACCGTCGATTTCACCCGTGTTATCGTCAATGCCATCGCTGTTGCCATCAGTCACAAATGGAGAATCTACGGTGTAAACGTCACCGCCGTTTGCGTTATAGGCCTGATTTTGCCCGGTGGCATTACCGAGCTGAACCGTAATATCGTCGCCATCATCGGCAATATTATCAACTGTAACCGGGACTCGAACAACAATAGAGTCACCGGGCTGTACAACCGGGGTTAATGCGTCATTGGTGATGGTTGTGTTAGTACCATCTGGGTCAATAATCAGATTGCCACGGGTACCTGGGCCATCGATAATTGCTGTATTGGGAATCTGAAACTGGGTGGGGTCGTTACCGACGTTGGTAATAGTGAAGTCGTAGAAAAGTTCGTCGCCCGGTTCAGGATCGGCATTGGGATCGGTGTTGTTGGTGACGCTTGAGCCTGTCACCGTGATACCGGCAATCTCACCGACGGTCACGACCACAACGTTAGACTCAGTCACCAACGGAGTGTTATTTGAATCGCGGTAGGTTGCGGTTGCCTGGTTAGTAATTTGGGTGCCAGCGGCTGTGTCTGCTAACACAGTGCTCATTAGGTTGAAAACACCCCCGATAGCCAGCGCTGTTGCGATCAGAGGTTTATAGGCTTTCCAGCGAAAACTGGCTTTTAGTTTGGATTGTTTCATGATTCTGAAAGTCACTGTATTGAAAAACAATGGAACAGGTTTACGGGTGCGACTGACACTAGGAGAGTTGTGCTTTCGAGCCAATCACTAGCCTAGTCATCTGAGACAGTCGGACAATCAACTCTGTTGATTACGTCGAAGAAAAAATGCGTTTGCAAAGAGGGCTGTATCAGAAAACACACTTTCGATAGTTATAGTTTGACCTTTTCTATAGGTTTTATAACTGGGTCAGATTGCGTATATTTCAAGCATTCCAACCTCTGCATCCTTACGAGATCAGCTCATATCAATCTCCGTAAATATCGACAAGCAATCCTTAAACCTCTCTTCAAACATCCATTTGAAGACTTTACTTTGCGGACAAAGAAAGATTAATACAACAACGTATATTGTTATCAAAACGAATAATCATAAGAACATCTTTTTGTTGCGAACATGAATGATAAGAGATTTCTTCTGATCCCAGTGTTTTTTTGGCCTGGTGTAGGCTCTTGATCTATAGAAAAGAGCTGGTTTTATGCTCAGGTTGAAAACACTTAGAAAAGAGCCAAAAGTCTCCTGATTTTCACTGAAGTTGTGTTAATCAAGCCTCTGTATAATTTGGCAAAAGAGATTACTTTCTCTGGGTTGTCCCCTATCCTTAGGGAAGTGAAAAGTGGATTGTCGGCAAGGGGAGCTTTGGTTGACTTCGGATCTGTGGTCCTATGCAGACAGCTGCCTCCATTAAAAAATCTCTCGATGATGTCCCCCGAGAGATTTTTTTTAAGCGATTGTATTCGAGCAATCTATAAGCTCAGACAGACTGAGCCTACTACGCTAAGTCTGGCCTGAGGTGACGTCAAGAGAGGGTAAGCTGACTACTAAGCGATATCCTGTATCTAGGGCCCCTTGAATCGCAATACTACCCTGGTGCATTTGGGTGAGATAGTGACTCAGCAACAGCCCCAGCTCGTAACGAGCGGTGTTGTCTGACGAATCTACCTCCTGCCGGGTTAGTAACGTGTCGCTGCTGTCTATGTCAGTCGAGGCTAGCAGATTAAGCGATTTTGGAGAACTTGAAGATGTCGATAAATGCCTACGGCCCCAGGCAACCACAGACTGGGGCAAGTCTTCGCCAAGCCAGGGATTGGATAGCCAAATGGCAAAATTTAGCCGATCGTCTTTACGTGAAATGTGGAGTCGCAGGGTGCTGCCCGCGGTCGACATTTTGATAATGCTAGATACCAGCTGATAAATCAGCTGCTTGACCACTCGCTTATCGAGCACCCAAATCCGTGAACCTGGCTCAATGGAGAGATTTAGCTTTAGATCTTGCTGCTGCACGAGCTTGTCTAAAGCTTGTAGTGACTGCCGGGCTAGCATCTCAATGTCAATAGGGGCCAGTAAGAGCTGTTGAGTATCTTCTTCGAACCCTCCCAGGCTAATGATTTCATCGACCAATGTCAACAAATCCTGGCTACTATCCAGCACGATTCTGGCGTATTCTTGCTGTTTTTCGGTGAGGGGGCCATAGATTTCACGGCTGAGCATACTGGCCA
>JBCDDJ010000077.1:0-18479 GCA_039180385.1 Cyanobacteria bacterium P01_G01_bin.38
CGTCCGGGAGCGCGTCTATAAGGTGCAGTCCGTTTTAGAAACCAACGAAGCGACATCACCCGAAGATGAGGCACTGCATGAAGCCCTATATTGGACTACGGTACGCCTGCTTAACTTTGACGCCATCTATGACGGCTACGTTGCAGAAAACCCTACTCCAGAAAGATTTTTAGATACGCTTATGCGGCTAGAGCGAGAAGTGTACAAAATCGAGCACATTAAGCCTAAGGCCCACAGGCAGGCAATTTTTAACATCGGTGAACCCTTGAATCTCAAGGATTATGTGGACGAGTATCGCAAGAACAAATCGGCCACCGTTGAGAAACTGACGCAGACGTTACAGGCAATCACCCAGGCAAATTTGCAGTAAGCGACTTGTTAATCTAAATGGATATACCCATTTTTATCCTCGCCTTTTTCCCTATTTAGCCCTAACCTGTAGGCAAATCTCCAAAGCATTTCAGAGAGAAAAAGCCTTCTGGGCACTTCCATAACAAAGTCTTCTCGAAGTTTTATTGTCTGACCCGGTAAAGCCTCAGTACCGTCAGGTTTATAGTAGGTGGTTCTGTTATTATGCCTGTTCGTGACTCTTCTAGCACCACTGGGATATAGCAATTCAGTTATGCCGCCGGAAGCCGTGAGTATCTTCGTCCCGTCGTTCATAGTATCCCCCTCACGATAAGGTCCGGAGCGACGTACTGGGATACTTACCATATCGTCTGAAGCATGACCATTAGCTGACACAGTTTTACCCCGAGGATAATACTTCTGAATATTGTACATAGTCGGGGTATAAACGGCGTATTGCAAACAGCCAATAGGGCAGTCTTGTTAGCCAGTCACCGGACAAACCGGCACTACCAGCTCGTTGGCAATCTCAGTCCGATATCGCCACCGGGGTTTGAGTACCAGACGTAAGCCATCATTGTGAAGCTGCTGCATCAGCTCATATATTCTGTCCCTGGGGGGCTTAGCGTGACTAATAGGCTCCTCGATGGTCATCAGAGTTGCTCCAGAATGAGCCCTTGCAGCTGGCTCAAGCCAACACTGACTGATAACAACAGTAATCCACAATCGCCCCTTCGCGCGACAGGTTCCATAGACTACTTTATCAGAGCTGCAAATCTTTAATCTGAATGGATTACGCCAGGCGACTTGGAGCATCAACGCCCCAAAATCAGGTAACAATTCTGTGGGGGGCTCAATCGGCTTGGAGACTCCCAGAGGATGACAATGCAGCATAGATCGATGCTCTCCGTGGCGCAGGTATTTAATTCAGATGTTCAATAGGCGGGGAATAGACTGCTATCTATTAAGGTTTGCCAATCCAATTAAGTCAAAGGATGTCATCCCATTCTAGGCCAGCCCTATGACACCCAAGTGACAAACCTGTCACGATGGTTTGAAGATTAAATTAGGGGGTGGTCAAAATTGCTTTTCGCCCAGATGGGTACCATCGGTGCGTACCACCACATAGCGGTAGTTTTGGTCAGCGACCTGCCAATATCTCTGGAGTCTCTGATAGTCAAAGTTCTCTGGCACATTCACCTCAAAGTAGCCATGTTCGGGAACCCAGGCAATCCACCAGCTGCTGTTCTCATAGCCGACACTGTTCCAAAAGCCAAAACGCACTGACCGCTCTGCATCAGCCTCAATCGGAAAATTGACCTGACGCCAAGCGGGTTGCCCCACATTGCGGAGGCGAGCAGGCTGGGTATTACCAGGAACTCCCCGCCCCACTGAATTGAAATACCAGCCGTAGCGATCTTTTTCGGTCAGCAGGGTAAACCGGGTACAGCCATCATAAACACCAGAGAGAATGCGCCCGTCACTGGCATAGAGATTAAAAGGGTTGGGGCCACCAACATCGCGAATAAACTGCTCGTAGGCCGCATCGTCCAGGTAGTCTGACGCCCTGAAGGACAGAAGCGCATCAAGGGCCTGTTGCTTTTGAGGCCCGCTCAGCTGATTAAACCCCTCTGCCATATAAATGCGTCTGTCCTCTAGTCGGTCATAAACCTGGGTCGTCCCCCACGGATAGCGATCTCGCTGCTGCAGTGCTTGCAGATGTTGCAGCAGCACGGGCTGATAAACCTCTGCCGAGCCCGGACTCCCGGCGCAATTGGCAGCAGCAGGGAATAGCTGCCCCATCAGCCCCCAGAGCCCCATCGACAATGCGCTGATCCCTATCCACTGCTTTGCTTGCATACCTGCCTCAAACCCGTATCTGGATTATAGAGAGCTAAGGTAAGCCTGGGCTGGATATGACAAATTAAGTAACCGGGGCGGGTAATGGGTGATGGGTGGTGGGCTTCGACGTGAGCTCAGCCGAACGGGGGTGAGTAAGTTAAAAGTTAAAGGTTATACGCCCATTCACTTTTAACCTTTAACCTTTCACTCTTTACCTTTCACTCGGAAACTCACCGGGACGCACGCTCAAAGTTTGGTCTTGCCCCTGGCGACGGACCTCAAACGAGAGCGCTTTGCCGACTTCACCGGCTTCGACTGTCTGCTGTACATCAGCGCCATCGCTGACGGCTTCACCATCGATTTGTCGGATGACGTCGCCTGCGCGGAGGCCAGACTGATCGGCGGGGGAGTCGGGCATGACGCGCACAATCAAAACGCCTTCGTCTTCTTCAACGGTGAGGCCGCTGTTGGGATCACTGTTGAGTTCGGCTTTAACATCGGGGTCGAGGGTGACCATTTGGATGCCGAGGTAAGGATGGGCGACGCTGCCGGTTTCGGCCAGCTGAGTGGCAATCTGCTCGACGGTGTTAATCGGGATAGCGAATCCCAATCCCTGAGCACCGTTGATAATGGCAGTGTTCACCCCGATCACTTCACCCCTTTGGTTTAAAAGCGGTCCCCCAGAGTTGCCTGGATTGATGGCGGCATCAGTCTGGATAAAATCCACTCGTTTGTCAGCGACGCCCACCTGGCTGCTAGAGCGTCCGGTGGCGCTGATGATGCCGATAGTGACCGTGTTGTCGAGGCCCAGCGGGTTGCCAATGGCGATGGACCACTCTCCGGGCTGAAGCTGGTCGGAGTCGCTGAGGGCGACGGTGGGCAGATTTTGCTCGTCTACCTTGATAACCGCAATGTCGGTAACGGGGTCGCTGCCTAGCACGCGGCCCTCCAGGGTGCGACCGTCTTTGAGGGTAACATCCACCGTATCAGAGCCTTCTACAACGTGGGCGTTGGTGACAATGCGGCCATCTTCACTCAGGATGAAACCAGACCCCACCCCCTGCTCGACTCGCTCCTGAGGCTGTACAGGTATCTGATCGCCAAAGAACTGTCGAAAGAACGGATCTCGAAAAGCGTCTGGCACCTGTTGGCTAACGGTGCGGGAGGCGTTAATGCGGACCACGGCGGGACCAACTTTATTGACCACCTCGGTCACAAAGTTGGGATTCGCGGCTGCGACAGGTGCTACCTGGTTTTGGGGTGCGGTAGCAACAGTCTCGACAGACTCGCTGCGGGCTTGCAGCGGAGAAGCGGGTGACCAGGCTAAAAAGCTGCCAGCGGTGGCCAGACCCGCCCCCACCAACAGACTGGCCAGGGTATTTCGCAGGGCACGACTTTGGGTCGCGTCGGGGGTAACGGTATCTTGAATCTGATTAACCATTTTTGAGTGAGATCTTCCATGTTGTTTTGCGGTTGTCCCTAGCTTAGAAAGGCGGTATGACATTTCTATGACACCGGCATGGCATGGAAGTGTTATTTTCGGCAATTATCGGGGCTATCGTCTTAAAAACTTGCCCTTGAGACGCTCAATCAACAAAGTCGCCTCGGGAATACGCAGCGCGATCGCAACCCCACCAAAAATGCCAACCCCCACTGCACCCGCCACACACAGGATCAGCAGATTCACAAAAAAGCCCTGGGTGCCCACCCACTGCTCTAGCCCCAGCCGAGTGCCAAACGCCGCCGCCCCAGACACCACACTGGCCAGGAATAGCAGACCCACGGGGCGCGCCCAGTCAAACCAGGGTAGCCCGTTGATTTTGCGATCGAGCAGCACTAGCATCGCCACCATTGAAATCACATTCACCCCCACCGTGGCCAAGACCAGCCCCGGAGCCCCGAACAAATTGATCAAGATATAGTCCAGCAGCGCATTGAAGAAGATACTCACAATACTGATGCGAAACGGGGTATCGCCATCCCCCAGGGCATAAAACACCCGTACCAACACATCCCGACCGAGATAGACAAACATGCCCACCCCGTAGGCAATCAGAACCGAGGTCACCATCGCTGAAGCATCTTCATCAAAAGCGCCCCGCTCGTAAATCACCCGCACCATGGGCAGCGCCAGGGTCACAAACAAAGCGCTCAAGGGCAACATGGTCAGCGCCGTCAGCAACAGACTTTGTCGAATCCGCTGCTTGAGCTCGTCCCAGTGTATCGGGTCGGCCAACCGCGAAAAGATTGGCAAAAAGGGCACCAAAATCACATTTGAGATAATCCCCAGCGGCGTCTGCACCAGCAGGTTGGCATAGCCCAGGGCGGCCAGGGTGCCTGGAATAAACGCCGCAAAAAACAGATCGGTATAGACATTGATCTGCATCATCCCAGAAGAGAACGTAGCTGGCCCCAAGATCTTAATGACCTCCCTAACGCCCGGATCTTGAAAGTTGAAGCGCAGTCGAAACCGCCCTAAGCCCTCTTTGATCAGCGTCGGCACCTGGATCAGCCATTGCAAAATCGCCCCAACCAGGGTGCCCACCGCCAAAACAATGCCCCCTAGCATGGCGTACTCAGGCGTGATCATCTCTCGCCCGACCGTGGCCGCTAAAAGACCTAACCCCGCCACCACCGACACGCTAGAAAATAGCGGACTAATCGACGGTAGCCAATACTGATCGGCGGCATTCAAAGCCCCGAAGCCGATGCCGATCAGCCCAGCAAACAGCGCCATCGGAGCCATAATCCGCAGCTGCACAACCGCAATGGCGCGACTCTCTAACCCCAGGCTGGTTTCACTAAAGCCCCGACCCAGCAGGCCAATGATCGGATCTGCAAAGATCACAATCAACACGGTCAATACCAGCAAACCCAGACCCACCAGCGTGGTGATGGTTTCGACCAGAGGGGCAATATCTTCTCTCCTACGCTTGGAGACTACGCTGACAATGGCACTGTGGAACGGCCCGTTGATACCCCCCAGCAGCACCACCAAAAACCCTGGAATCACATAGGACAGCCCATAGGCATCGGCCACTGGCCCAATCGCAAAGGCCGCAGCCAGGGCCTGCTGGCGCACCAGGCCAAAGAGTTTACTAATCAGGGTTGCGATCGCAACAATACCAGCGATGCCAGCCAGCGAGCGTTTAGTCACAGTGAGTAGCCATAGGAGTCAAGACAGTATCCCATCGTCAGGGCAGACCGACCATTCGTCAATTGTGATATCAGCCTGAAACACCGATTAAGATATTAGGTGGAGGGGGCAGGGCGCTAGCGTAGCCATGCCCGATAGAGCTATAGGGGGCAGGGCGAAGGGGAGAAGAGCGGCTAATCAAACCCAAGTACAAAACCATTCCCTTTAATATCCTGTAACCCCTAACCCTTTCGCCTTTCCTCCTTCGCCCTCCCCCCACCCCTTACCACCTATGCCCTCCCCCTTTCCTGGGATGAATCCCTATCTGGAGCATCCAGAACGCTGGTCAACGGTACACAATCGGCTGATTGTAGCGCTGGCCGATTTCCTAACGCCCCAATTATTACCCAAATATCAGGTGGATATCGAAAAGCGGGTTTATGAAATCATCGGGGCCAATTCGCTGCTGGTGGGGTTGCCCGACGTGACCGTACAAAGCGCCCGTGACGCTCGGATTGACACTACCGTAGCCACCTCCCCCAAAGTGTCTCAGCCCATTCAAGTCCAAATCCCCGTTGCTCAGGAAGTTCGAGAAGCTTATTTAGAAATTAAGGATACGGCGACACAAATCGTGGTGACGGCCATTGAGATTTTATCCCCCACCAATAAGCAAGGCGAGGGCTTACAGAAATATTTGCAGAAACGCCAGCAGGTACTCTCAAGTCAAACTCACCTGATAGAAATTGATTTATTGCGCGGTGGTAAGCCCTTACCGTTGGTAGGTAAGCCCTTAATCAGTGACTATCGCATTCTGGTCAGCCGTGCTGAGCAACGCCCCAGGGCTGACCTATACGCCTTTAATCTGGCCGATCCGATTCCAGCATTTGCACTGCCGTTAAGGGCGGGTGACTCAGAGCCACAGGTGCCTTTGCAGAATCTCATAGAAGATGTTTACAATCGCGCCGGATATGACTATTTCATTGACTATAAAAGTGATCCGATCCCAGCCCTATCTGCATCCGAACAGACTTGGTTAGAGCAGCTTCTTAAAGATAAGAATTTACGTTAAAGGATTGGCACGGGTCTAAACGCGATCTCATTGATATCCCCACCCGCATATTTCCCCTCCGGGGAGGGGCGAAGGGGTGGGTTTCGAGATATCGCGCAATCGGTCGAAACTCACCCCGCCCGGTGCCCCCCCGAGGGAGGGGAGAGCTTACGCAATCTGGTCAGACAGCTTGCCCTGAGCTAGCCAGTTCGTCAGATTGCCAGGGGCCATCACCCGACTCAAAAAGGTGCGTAAGGGGTCGCCTTCAAGCACTTCTTGCTCTAGCAAATATTGGGCCATCTCTTCGAGCAGATCGCGATTTTCTTTGAGAATGGTGAGTGCGATCGCATGGGCCCCATCCACAATCGTTTGCACTGCCTGGTCGATCACCGCTGAGACCTCTGGGCTAATCGGTCGGCGGGCGTTTTGCCAGCCTTCTAAAAACTGCTGCTGCACTCGCTCAAAGGCAATTGGTCCCAAATTGGCTTCCATCCCATAGAGGGTCACCATGCGCTCAGCCAAGTCCGTCACCTTTTGGATATCGTCACTGGCCCCGGTCGAGACCTTGCCAAAGACAATTTCCTCTGACGAGCGCCCCCCCAGGAGCGTGGCAATGCGGCCCCGTAGCTCATCCTCGGCCATCAAAAACCGATCTTCTTCCGGCAGCTGTAGGGTATAGCCCAGGGCCCCCACCCCGCGCGGCACGATGGAAATTTTCTCAACTTTATGGGCCCCTGGCATGACCGAACCAATGATGGCATGGCCGACTTCGTGGTAAGCCACCACCCGTTTTTCCTCCAGGTTGAGTACTCTAGATTTTCGCTCTAGACCGGCCACCACGCGCTCGATCGCTTCCCCCAGGTCAGCCATATGAACTTTTTCATGGTTTTGGCGAGCCGCCAACAGGGCCGCTTCATTCACCAGATTGGCCAGGTCCGCCCCCGCAAATCCCGGCGTTCGCGCCGCAATTTTGGCCAAATCCACATCCTCCGCCAGCTGGATTTTACTCGCATGGACTCGCAAAATCGCATCGCGCCCCAGCTTATCGGGCCGATCAACCACCACCTGTCGGTCAAAGCGCCCCGGTCGCCTGAGCGCCGTATCCAGCACCTCGGGCCGATTTGTCGCCGCCACAATAATGACCCCAGCGTTAGGCTCAAACCCATCCATCTCAGTCAGCAGCTGGTTGAGGGTTTGCTCTTGCTCGTCGTTGCCCCCTGCAAAACCCCCTGCGCTGCGGCGAGCCTTGCCCAGGGCGTCTAATTCATCAATGAAGACAATACACGGGGCCTGCTGCTTTGCCTGACGAAACAAATCCCGCACGCGGGCTGCGCCGACGCCGACAAACAGCTCAATAAACTCAGCCCCCGAAATACTAAAAAATGGCACCCCCGCTTCCCCGGCTACCGCCCGCGCCATCAGCGTCTTACCCGTCCCCGGCGGCCCCACCAGTAGCACCCCCTTGGGAATGACAGCCCCAATGCGAGTGTACTTATCCGGCTGTTTCAAAAACTCAATCACTTCTTGGAGTTCTGCCTTGGCTTCATCGACCCCCGCCACATCATCGAAGGACACGCCGGTATCCCCTTCCGCATAGATCCGGGCCTTGCTCTTACCCACGGTTAGCGCCGCAGAAGCCCCTCCCTGAGCACGATTTAGCAACCAGAGCCAGAGCCCTACAAAGAGCAGCGGTGGAGCCACCCAGCTCAGCAACGTCACCAGCCAACCCAGCTGATTTGGTGGCGGGGCCGCAAACTCAACCCCATGCTCAGCCAAAAAAGCTACCAGGTCAAAATTCCCTGGCACCGGTGTCGAGACGTACACCACTGTCTCCTCATCTTCTCCATCTCCCCCATCTTCCCCATCTCCCCCATCTTCCTCTGCCCCCGCTGCCTCTTCTGCCTTCAGGCTATAGCGAATCTCCTCTGCCCCAATCTGCGCCTGCTCAACTTTACCCGCCTCAACCTGCTGCAAAAATTCACTGTAGGGAATTTTCTCTGAGGCTGGCCGCAACATTGGCAAGATCACCCAGTTGAACAGGAGCAAGTAAAAAAGCAGATAGAGAAACCCACGACCGACTTGTTTCGGATCGGGCTGGTTAGGTTTGCGATCGCGCGTCTCAACAGGCATAGATTCATAGGTGATTTGATCAAGCACTCCTTCGAGAGCACTCACTTCCTATTATCCATGCGCCTTATTCTGATTGACCGATATCTGTATTTTTGCCGATAGTCTGTATTTTTGCCGATAGACGGTAGGCTGAGGCCAGTTAAAAACGCTCGAATATAGATTTCAAAAGGGTTATCGTAAAATGACAAGGGTTTGGTCCTATCCACTACCTCCGTTACAAAAAGGCACGCTCCTCAAGCGTTACAAACGATTTTTAGCCGATATTGAGTTAGAAACCGGCGAGGTGATCACCGCCCACTGCCCCAACACCGGACCCATGACCGGGGTCTGTCATATCAACGGCCAGGTGATGGTCTCCCACAGTGATAACCCCAAGCGTAAGCTCGCCTACACCTGGGAGCTAGCGGAGGTCGGCGAAACCCAGCCGGTTTGGGCAGGGGTCAATACCGCCCTGCCCAATCGTGTCATCCGAGCCGCCTTAGACGCTCGAGTGTTTCCCCAGCTAGCAGATTACCCCTCCATTCGCCCGGAGGTGCCCTATGGCGAAGATCGCAAAAGCCGCATTGACTTTTTACTCACCGCTGAGACCGCCCCTCCCTGTTATGTCGAGGTCAAAAACACCACCTGGGCTAAAGCTAAGTGCGCCCTGTTTCCCGACACGGTGACCACCCGTGGCCAAAAACATCTCCGAGAACTTACCGCCCTGCTGCCCCAGGCGCGGGCCGTGATGCTCTATTTCATTAATCGCGGCGACTGCCCCACCTTTGCCCCTGGCGATGAAGCCGATCCAACCTATGGTCAACTCCTGCGTCAGGCAGTCCAGCAAGGCGTGGAAATCCTCCCCTGCCGGTTTCAAGTAACACCCACTGAAG
The DNA here is from genome assembly GCA_039180385.1 of Cyanobacteria bacterium P01_G01_bin.38. Classification (GTDB taxonomy): domain Bacteria; phylum Cyanobacteriota; class Cyanobacteriia; order Phormidesmidales; family Phormidesmidaceae; genus SIO4C1. Next base: position 9,377 of record JBCDDJ010000077.1, read on the forward strand.
TTCAGTATCTAGGACAGGCAGAAATACAGCTTTAGACTGGTATCGCCATAGTTGTACCAGCGGCTTAGGCAGGCGGCAGGCAGGCGGCAGGTGGGCGGCAGGCGGTCCGTTTTACTCGTAACTTTTGATACCGATTACCCCGCTGCGCCAATTCTTATTTTTAGTCAATGTTTTCCCCAATCTATTCACAACCTTTCCACAATTTTCTAGAAATTTTCCACAGGTTTTCCACAGGGTTTAACGCAAAGTCTGGCCTCTTGCGCGTTTTCTAGCATTAGGTCAATTTGCTCAGAATTATGAGAAAGCGATCCTTTTTGATTAATTTTTATATCAAAAAGGCGCTTAATTCCCTATTATTTCGTTTTGGCTTTTAAGTCGAAAATCCGTTTTCAAAGAATTTCAACATTGACAACTTCACCCACCCATCCGCACAATAATTCGACCGCCCGTTGGAAATGCTTGTGCTGAGACTCTCTAGATGCTTTCAGGCGCAGGGCTTTCAGGCTCTGCCCACTTTAAAGAGCTGTTTAAGATAGTCATGCAGCATTCGTTTTGTACGACTAAACCATGGCCACATCCAGACCTGTAGTTTGCCCTCCGGGAAAAACTCAAGTTTTCAAACTGGATATGGTTTAGCGCTAACGGCTTTCTGAAATGTCTACCCGCCCTGTTTAAAATGCTGCAACTATAGAGGTCTCAAATGAAAGTGACTGTCAGTATCCTGGCTGAGATTCCTGAAGAACTCCATGAGTCTCTTAAGAGTTTTTTAGAAAACCACCCGGCTTGGGATCAAGATCGGGTTTTCTCAGCGGCGCTCTCACTGTTTTTGTTGCAAAACGGTGAAAGCGATCGTCGAGCATCTAGGGTTTATCTAGATACCCTGTTTAATTACGCGGCTTAGGGCTTTAAAGAGTTAAAAAGACTATCGATTTAAAGCAGAAGGTTATCCTTTAAGCAGTTGCCAGAAGTCAATAGTCATTAGAAATCTGGATTCTGACTACTGAATACTGACTTGCTTCCCGACCGGATTTTTCCGGCTTGAATTACAGGCCGGTTTATTCTCAAAATCACCTTAACCATGGCAGGAAAGTCATGGTTTTTTTATGCGTTGCTTTTTTTGGTGTAAGCAGGTTGGGTATTATGTCTATATAGCTATTGACCCAAAGTCATAGGGTCAGTAAATTAAGACAACACTTTAAAGTGACAAAGATTATGTCTGCTTATCCTGCAAATGTACCTGCTCCCTCTCGGGCAGCGACGCAGGAGGCTAAAGCACTGAAGCAAATTTTTCAGGCGATTACCCCAGACAGCTGCCCGAAGGTCTACAACTTCCATATGCACACCTGCTGCTCCGATGGCAAACTGACACCGGAGGAGTTGATGTCTCAGGCCACTGACTTGGGTCTTGCTGGGTTAGCCATCACCGATCATCACAGCATTGCAGGCTATCTCAAGGCGCGACGTTGGATGGAAGATTGGCGGTGGCGCAACCCGTCGTCCTGGAATGCTGCTGCCACTGGGGCAGGGCAAAAAGGCACTCGGCTACCTCGTCTTTGGACCGGGATTGAAATTAACGCCACGTTATTAGAGCGCGAGGTGCATGTTCTAGGCTATGCATTTAACCCCAAACATGATGCTCTGCAGCTCTACATGCAAGGATGTGCCTCTGACCCGTGCGATCGCAGCGCAGCCAACGTTATCCAAGCTATTCAAACAGCGGGGGGCATTGCTGTATTAGCCCACCCAGCCCGTTATCGCCTGCCCTTAGCAACTCTGATTGCCAAGGCCGCTGAACTGGGCATTGACGGGGTAGAGACTTACTACGCCTACGACAACCCGACCAAGTGGCGCCCCAGCCCAGAGCAAACTCGGCAGGTCGAGACCTTAGCCGATCAGTATCAGCTGCTCGGCACCTGCGGCACAGATACCCATGGAAAAACCCTGACTCGTCGACTCTAACCCTGAATGAACATTAGGGTAATGATGCCGACACATCCAACCACCATTAACAGTACAAATCCGATCGACTGGCCCAAGTTAACTCGAGGATTAGTTGCTTTCATAGGACGTATCGGTATTCAAAGATACCGGTTTAATGTGATACGCCCAACGATATAACGAACCTTAGAAACTCAAGACGAAATGTAACAGCTTTCTAAACAAAAGTTACGTAGCTTAAATAAAAGTCTACTCTTCGGCTGTTTGGAGAACCTGGCCCGGGTCCACACAATTTTCGGTGCTGTAGTTGACTTCTACGCTAAATTCGTAGGCGATGGCACTGTCGCTGGGCTCAAAAGGCGTATTCAGCACGGCACCCACAGCACCATTGTTGAGACCGGCGTACCCCGTGCTTTTAAGGATTTGAGGGTCGCCCACCAACGAACCATCTGGCGCGACGACGACTCCAATCAAGCCATCGGTGGGAGCTTCATCACAAATGCGAGGCGTGTAATCGATGGGGATAGAAGCGGAGTCAACCACCTGCAAATCAGCTTCACCAGCCTGGGCTTCGGCTTGAGTTAACCAAGCTCCACGGGCGACCTCTGCCGCATCCGCCGAGGTGCCCTCTGGATTAAAGCTAAACTGGGCTCGGAGCTGCTCGAGCCTGGACTGTTCCTCGGTCGAGGCTGCTGCCACCTCAGTTTCAGTGGTTTCGGAGTCAGCGGTCTCGACCTCAGCCCCCTCCACAGGCGGTCCACCCTGCCCAGAGGCCCCTAAGGAAGCTGCAATCTTTTCGGCTTCAGTCGGCTCGGTTGCTTCAGTGGCCTCGGCTGACGGACTTGCTTCGATATCCTCCGCTGGCGCCGCCGCCTGATTGGCGGCATCCTCCGCTTCGAGTTCTAGCTGTCGCCGCAGCTTTTCTTCGTCAGTTAACTGCTCTGGGTTAGAATCTGGCCGAGTTGCCCCCAGCATGGAGTTGTTGCGCTGGGGGGTTGAGGATGTGCTACCCCGCGACTGCGCAGGCGTTGGCAATATTGGTAAACTCAGCGGTCCAGGCACATAGGGGGTTGTCGGAGAGGAATAAGCGGTCCAACCGGAGCGCGGGACCGGGCGGCGGGTAGTCGTGCGTGGCGTAGGCGGCTGAGTACGTCGCCCTAAGGAAGATTGGGACGGGGTCCTGGCGATGGGGGGCAGCGAAGAGGGGGTTGGTAGCCGCCCCGCTGTGCTGAACGTGTTAGGCAGCCGTGACCGAGAAAAATTGGGCAACCGACTTTGCTCAGCGGGAGAAAGCTGCACCAAGGGAACCGTGCGTTCTTCGTCGGGACCGCTAGGGTCACCAAAGGAGGCCAAGGACATTTGATTATTGGGACCAAAGGCGAACAGCACCCCGTGCACCCCCACTGAGGCTAAAACAGCGATGCCATAGGGGGCTTTAAAGGCAGCTAGGGCAGGCTTGAGGAAGGAGGGAGTTTTCATGACTCAGCGGAAGGAATAGTAGTGGGTAGGGGGCTTCGGCGTGAGCTCAGCCGAACGGTGATGGATAGGGGGTGGTGAAGTTTTGAGTTTATGTCGCTCGGCCTTCATTTAAAATTTAGAACTCACAGCTCTCTACCCTCTACCCCCTGCCTAACCTGGACAATGAGTAAGGAAAAATAGGGAAGCTGCAAATCTGGATACTTACCTAGATCAGCATAAACAATTTGTTGGTCAGTTGTGGCCCGCTGCACGATATAGCTGCGCTGTAGGAGCTGATGCTGGTGCAAAATTTGCCACACGTCGCGATATACCGAGCTTACCTTAAGTAAAACCAGCACATCTGCCCAGACTAGGACAGTTTCTAAATCGCTAACTCGATATAATGCCGGAATCACTGCTAAACGTTGAGCCTGTATCGTCAGGGGAATGCCTAAGACCGCCGCTGCGGCCAGGGGAGAACAGACCCCCGGAATCGCCTCAATCTGGGCCTCGGGGTGGGCCTGCTGTAGGCTCTGGGCCAGATAGGTAAAGGTGCTGTAAAAGCTGATATCGCCCTCTGAGGCAAAGACGACATGCTGACCGTGAGCCAGGTAGGGCCAGACGGTTTCAGCCGCCTGCTGCCAGGCTTGGGCCAAGGCGTTGCTGTCTTGGACGTAGGGAAAGTAAAGTGGCAGCTGAGTTTGCTCAGGGGTTAACCAGGCTGCGATCGCACGCTGAGCCACCCCCATCTGCCCCTGGCGACCGGCGGGGAAGGCCACGACGGGTGCTGCCTGCAATCGCCGCAACGCCTTAACCGTAATGAGTTCAGGGTCGCCCGGGCCAACCCCGATGCCATAGAGCGTACCTGCCGTCACCCTAGGCCCCCGACGGCTCAATATCGGGCGGCGGGTTGAGCGGGGGTGGCGGCTTGGGAGCGGGTGTCGCGGCTGGGGTGGGGGCTGGCTTTGGCGGGGCAGTAGGCGATTCAGCAGACGGGGTCTCAGCAGGCGTTTCAACCTGAGGCAATTTTTCGGCCACCAGCCGGCCTGTCCGTTTGCCCCCGGAGAGTCGCTTAATCAGCTGAGGTGTTGGATCATGGAGCAAATAGGTGAGCGTATCGCCGGCCTGCCACCCCTCTTTAGAAAAGGCAATATCGAGCTTCCCGTTGCGCTGCAAAATCAGTGGCATCATTTCTCCCTCTGAGATCAGCTTTTTGAGCTGATCTCGCTGATCGTCTAGCTGATTAGCCTGCAGCTGGGTTTTGCCAATTTGCACGGCATCATCTCTGAGATAGGTATTCCACATTTTGAGGGCCAGCTTGGGCGTGATTACCTTGCCATTGTTGCGATTGGCTATAGACTGATGCTCGGTATCACTGCGGGGCAGCACCGCCAATACCCGCGGCGGCTGAAATTCTTCGGCGGCTCGCTCAGCCACCACCGAGTTGACCTCACCGTTAGTGGTAATCGCCAAAAAGGTGCCGATAGAGCTCAGGCCCACTTCTTCGAGCACGTTGGCATCCAGGGCGCTGCTGGTATAGACCTGCAACCCATCGGCCTCAGCTAAACGGCAGGCTTCCTCATCGGTGTCGATCATCACCACCGACTCACCCTGCTCTTGAAATTGCTTGCCCACCAATCGACCCAACGGATTACAGCCGACGATGACCAGCCCAGTAGCCTCGGCCAGGGTAATCCTCAAAAGTTTGGCGACTGGACGGGCCGTCAGACCCTGGACAAACACGGTCATCATAATGGTCAAAAACACCAGTGCTTTGATCGCATCGCCCCCGTTCATCCCCCGCTCGGTTAGCAAAATCGCAAATAAAGAGGCCACCGACGCTGACACAATCCCGCGGGGGGCAATCCAGCTCAAAAACGTCTTTTGACGCCAATTAAGGTTGCTGTTCCAGGTGCAGGCCCAGATATTCACCGGGCGCACCACCAGCATTAGCGCCAGCACCGTAAACGCGGCCCCCCGCCCCAGGGCAAATACACTGGCAATCGACAAATCCGCCGCCAGCAAAATAAACAGCACCGACACCGAAAACACCGTCAGCTGCCCCTTAAATCGGCGCAGCAAGCGTTCATCGGGGACCGCCAGCGCCCGCAGCACAATCCCAGCGGTCACCGCCGCCATCAGGCCAGATTCGCTGCGAATGGTTTGGGCCAGCCCAAACAGCCCCCACACACTCGCTAATACCACCAGGTTGCGCAGTTCTTCGCTCAAAAAGCTGGCCTGTTTAAGAAACCAGCCCAGCAGCGCACCGCCCAAGCCGCCAATTAAAGCACCAATACTCAGGCGAATCACCAGTCCACTGACAATAAAACCAATGTCTGTGTCGCCGTTGAGAATAATATCGAGCACCACCACCGCCAGGATGGCCCCCACCGGGTCAATCAAAACCCCTTCTCCTTCTAAAAGGGTGGCCACGTTACGCTCAACTTTGACCTGACGCAGCAGCGGGGTAATCACCGTCGGCCCCGTCACCACCACCAGCGACCCATACAAAAAAGCCAGCGACCAGGGAAACTCCCCCAGCCAGTGGGCAGCCATACCGCCCCCCAACAGGGTAATGAAGGTCCCCAAGGTAATTAAGTTGCGCAGGCTGCCCGATACTTTGCCCAGTTCTTTAAGCTCCAGGCTGAGCCCCCCCTCAAACAAAATCAGGGCAACACAGAGCGATACGATCACCTCTAACCCCACCCCCAAAACCTGGGGGTTGATCAAACCCAAACCATCCTGGCCTAAAACCACGCCCAAGAGGAGTAAGAAGATGATGCTGGGTAGCTTTAGATACTCAGCAATCACCTGGGCCGAAATACCAGCTAAGACCGCCAGGACAATTTGCAGTGTGATTTCAAAGGGGGTATCCATAAAGCGCGGGCTAACAGCACTGCATCACGGGAATTAGCTTTCCCAAGGGGTCGAGATAGTCAATCATGCTGTAAACCGGTTGGCACGTCAACGATGCACTATCGCCCCCGATATTGATACTAAAGCGCCGGTTATCTATATCTGACGATGACTGTTAGGGCTAAGTGCCAACAGGTCAGAGCAAGGCCATCTACAACTTACCACTGCTGACACCTTGCCACCCGGCGTATCGGCTGATATGCCTACCCCCTACCCATTTATCCCCCACCCATTCGACCTCCACTATCCCACGCCCCCTCAGCCTAAACGTTTAACCTTGACAGCCCTCGTCCAGAAAAAAGGGCGGCCTTAGCCACCCAAATCACAGGAGTTATAAGGAGATACGACAAATGCCGACCTGGACGAGATGAGGAGTCGGTCAGATGCCACCCTAGGCTACCGGATGTTCCGAACGGGTCGAAATGCCGATTGGCCTACATAATCAATCAATATCTTAATCCGAGTTTTCTAAAACCACTTAAAATTTGTACGGCCCGAGACTAATTTTTTCCAATGGCTTGAATAAACTGGAAGAGTGACCCCAAACGGTTGCCCCCTAGCATCTAACCAGAGGGCCTGGTCGCCCCCGCCATCTGGGGCGACATTGAAAACACTTTGACGGACCGCTCTGTAGATTTACGTAAAGTCTGAGGCCGCTAACCCTAAAGCCCTGGTTAACTATCTTGTTTTCAAAGAGGTGTTTTGGCTAAGGTGAGACTAGCTCAGTTTCTAGAGAGTGATTCAAATTAGTATTTCGACCTGATTTAATCCTTAAAGGTTAAAGCGCTATTGCCTGTGCGTGCTCGAAAAAGTCAAAAGCTTGATTTAAATGAAGCCTACCCCTGCCCCTGTCGACGGCGGGGGCGGATTCAACCCATTGTGCTGACCGAGGCCTTTGGCTGCGATCGCTGTCAGCAGATCTTTGTCCTACGGGAAGACGGCTATGTGATCGAACAGCTATCTAGCCATTATCCCTACCGGCGATCCTGGCGCTGGAATGGCCAACAGTGGAGCATCAGTCGCCCGACCTCCCCTGTGCATTACGTCCTGATGCTAACGATTGCCTTTTTCGCCATCGTGGTGGTGTTTTGGCTTTGGACGGTCCAGTTTCCCAATAGCTGGAATGAGCTGCTGCGATTCGGAGTTATGCTGTTGATCTTGCTCTTTTTGGGTGTGGTGTTATTAATGGCCCTAAGGCGTTAGCTCAATGGCTACGGTTTCTGGAAAACTCGATGTTTCAGCAATGCTGCGGGCGCTTCGCCAGACGGCCACGCAGCTCTCTCAAACCACGGCTATCCAACGTAGCCAGGCCCTGGTGGCGATGGGGGAGGCGATCAACCTGCACCAGGATGCCATCCTAGAAGCCAACACCCTAGATCTTGAGATTAGCCGCGAAATGGCGGTACCTGAGGCAGTCACTGACTGGCTTAAGCTCACGCCGGATCGGGTCCATCGGATGGCCGATATTCTCAATCGGCTAGCGGCCATTGGTGAAACCATTGGCACGGGTGGCAATGGCGGTCGGGGCAGTACCGAGGTGACCTGTACCCATCCCCTGGGCATTGTGGCGCTGGTTTATGAAGCGTTTCCTGATTTGGGGGCGATCGCAGCGGGACTTTGCTTGCGCACTGGGAATGCCTTGGTGCTCAAGGGGGGCAATGAAGCCAGCCAAACTAACCAGGTACTGCTCGAAATCTTACGAGCCGCGATCGCAACGGCTGGACTTCCCATCGATAGCCTTTTATTTATTCCGCCCGAGTGGGGTGATGTCTCACGGGCCACCCTGGTACAGCAGCCTGAAATTGACCTGGCAATTCCCTATGGAAGACCGCAGCTGGTCGAGCAGGTTATCCAACAGGCGACCGTACCGATCATCCCGACCCGCATGGGCAATGGCTATCTCTGCTGGATGCCCTCGGCAGATGTCGATACGGTTCATCACATGATCGTCGACAGCCATCACGGTGAACCGGATGCGGTCAACAGCATTGAAAAGGTGATGATTGTCGGTGACCCCAGTGAGGCAACGCTCATGCGCCTTTGGGGGCAACTCCAAACCAATGGCTTTGAGCTGCGGGCCGAAGCAGCGCTAATGCCGCTGTTTGGGGCCTTAAAATCAACCCAACCAGATGAGTGGCGACGCCCTTATCTAACGCGCACCGTCGCCTTTAGACGGGCCGCCAACCTCAATGAGGCGGTCACCTGGATGAACTACCACAGCAGTGGCCACGCCGATAGCATCGCCACCACCCGCTACGCCGATAGTCGCCAGTTTATTAACCAGGCCCGCAGCGCCTCGGTCTATCTCAACACGTCGCCGCGTTTTTGCAGAAACCCGAAAGAGGCGGTTGCGATCGCCCTGGGCATGTCAAACCAGGCGGGACAGTGGGGCGGCATGATAGGCATGACGGCGCTAATGAGCACCCAGCGGATTGTGCATGGATCGCCGGAGGGATAGGGACGAAGGGTAAAGGGCGAAGGGGGCGAAGGGTTTGAGCGTGCCATATCCCTAGAGCTTTAAGGCGAAGGAGGACAACGCGGAAAAGTTTCGCCTTACCCCCTTCGCCTTGCCCCCTTCGCCCTGAATTATTTCGCCAGTTTCACATTATTCGCTAACCCTAGCGCTTGCAGCACTCGAATAGTCATCCAGGTGACGTCAATCTCCCACCATCTCAGGCCGTGGCGGGCTGAGTATTGAAATGCGTGGTGGTTGTTGTGCCAGCCTTCGCCGTAGGTGAGCACAGCGACCCACCAACAGTTGGTGGAGTTATCGCCTGCATCGTAAGTGCGA
>JBCDDJ010000078.1:0-18432 GCA_039180385.1 Cyanobacteria bacterium P01_G01_bin.38
GGGTGAGAGCGAGTCGGACATCTCTTGACCACTGGAAATTGCCACGGGGTTGTACAACTGAGCAGACGCTCGAGTAGCCGACATCCCTAGGGTTACCAAGACGGCAGGAACCAACAGGGCGCGCCGCAGCGCGGTTTTCGTATATTTCATGGTAAAACTCAATCGGGTTGCTAGATAAACGCCAACGATGGTGTCATTATGCCTCAACTCACGCGGTAGATCGGGAAAATCCTTAGAAGGCTTAAAGGTTTCGTCCGATTTCAGGGGCAGAGCAAGCCCACATCTGGCTAGCCTGAGTTGAGCTCAAGCTGTCGCCTAGATACGGCTAAGGCTTAAATGCGCACATACGACGGTTTCTACCAAATCATTCCCTTCCATTTCTGATAATTTCCTAAAAATATGTCCCGCCCCCCGCTGTCTACCCGTCAAACGACCACACTCACTCGCCTGCGACAGATTAGTCGCCTGCTCGATAATGCGGTGCCGATTCCGGGGGTGGGGTATCGAGTGGGGCTAGATCCGCTGATTGGGCTGCTGCCCGGGGGGGGCGATTTGCTGACGGGGCTGATCTCGGTCTATATCGTCATAGAGGCCGCTCGGTTTGGGGTGCCTGCCGCAACCTTAGGGCGCATGGGGTTCAATATTTTGATGGATGTGCTGTCTGGGACTATCCCGGTGGTGGGCGACTTTTTTGATATCGCGTGGAAGGCCAATGCCCAGAATATGGCTTTGCTCGAGCGCCATGTCCGGGATCCGGTGCCGAGTGGTGCCGCCGACCGGCTGTTTGCGATCGCACTCATCACGGCATTGCTAGTGCTGGTCGTCTCGGTGGCGGCGTTTTCGGTCTGGGTGGTGCGTTGGTTTTTGAGGATAGCGGGCGGGTAGTGGGCAACGCCAAAGTTATAATAATCCGACTGTCACCAAGCGACCCGATTACATGGATGCAACGACGAACCCTGTCACCCATTTTGTGGCTGATATTACGGCGGATGGTGCAGAGGCGTCCTTAGCGTTTGATATTCCAGATCCTGAAGATAAATCGATTTCAGATTTTGAGTTTCAGCAGCAGGTTGAGCTGGCCTGGCAGGTGTGTGATCGCTTTGACTTGCAAACTGATATTTGGCGGGGGCGCATCCTCAGGGCCGTTCGCGATCGCGAAAAAGTCGGCGGCGATAGTCGGGGGGCAGGCTTTCTCAACTGGCTAAAAGATCGCGAGATTAGCAAAAGCCAGGCCTATGCGCTGATTGATCTAGCCAATAGTGCCGACGCCCTTTTGCAAGACGGTCTACTCGAAGACAAAGATGTCAACCAGTTTAGCAAGCGGGCCTTTATGGAAACCGCCCAGGCCTCCCCGGAGGTGCAGCAGATGGTCACTGAGGCGGCACGGCGAGGTGAGCAAATTACCCGCAAAGAGGTCAAGCAGCTCTCAGATGAATGGACCGCCATGTCCTCGGACCTGGTGCCTGAGCCGGTGCGGGTCAAAGCCGCCAACAATACTATCCCCACTCGCTACATCACGCCGATGGTCAAGGAGATGCAAAAGCTGCCCCCCAGCCATCAAGAAACCCTCAAAACTGAGGTGGCACTAAACCCCGACGTGGACACCCTCAAGCAGGTCACCTCCGAGGCCCGCTACTTATCCAAATACATTGCTGCCGCCAGTCAGGTCCAGACGATTGACCCCGATGTGGTCAACCTGGAGCTGGCCCTCGACGAAGCCCTGCGCGTCGGTTGCCTCAACTCCACCGCCGATCTGGTCAACCAGGCCACCCTGCTAGAGCAGGCCGCGACCAAGCTCTACACCGCCTGGAAACGACTGAATAGCCTGTCTGACAGGGTTTATGTAGATAGTGGAGAAAGTACGCCCCATTTGCGATCGCTGCTAAATGCCCTGGCACCGCTCACCAGTGAACTGATTGAAATTCAACTCGGCGATCCTAACAGCCCAGCCTCCCGCACCGTGCGGCTCAAGATCATGCCGGATGATGTAGAAGGGTAGTGGGTAGTGGACTTCGGCGAAGTCCACTACCCACTACCCTTCACCCCCGTCGCCGCGATCCCCTCAATAAACTGCCGCTGGCCGATCAAAAACAGCCCTACTACTGGCACCGTAGTAATCACGACAGCCGCCATCAGCAGCGGCCAGTTATTGGTGAACTGCTCCTGAAATGAAGCCAGGGCAAGCTGCACGGTTTGTAGCTCGGGACGGGTGGTAAACATCAGCGGCTTAAACAAATCGTTCCACTCACCGATAAAAGTAAAGAGAAATAGGGTAGTCAGGGCGGGGCGGGCCAGGGGCAGGGTCACATGCCAGAGGATTTGCAAGCGATTAGCACCGTCCAGGGCAGCAGCTTCCTCCAGGGAAGGGGGGATGGTGAGAAAATATTGGCGCAATAAGAAAATGCCAAAGCCATTGGCAGCAGTCGGCAAAATCAATGCGCCGTAGCTATTAATCAGGTGCCCCGCTTTGAGCACTAAAAAAATCGGCACCACCAAAAGCTGAAACGGGATCACCAGGGTTGCCAGGATCCACAGCAAAATCAGCTGCCGCCCTCGAAACTGGAGTCGGGCCAGGGCATAGCCCGCCAGGGCAGAGGTCAAGATTTGGGTAGCGCTCACCCCCAGGGCCACCCCCACCGAGTTGGCAAAGGCGCGCAAAAAATGGCCTTGCTGCCAGGCCTGCTGAAAATTAGCCAGGGTCCACAGGAGCACCGTTGAGTCAGCAGACTGACTGGCTGAGGCAGGGGTCAAGGCCATCAATAGCACCACCGCTAGCGGCCAGAGCACCCAAGCGGCTCCTACCGACAGCAGCAGCCCGTTCAGCCAGCGCCAGCGCCCTGTCCCTGGACTAAAACCTGCAATCATGACCCTAACCAATATGTCCTATAGAAATTATCAATTTAATTGGTGACTAAACTATCAAGTTCCCTACAGGTAGGCACTTATACCCAGTTTTGTAGCCTGGTGATCCACACATCGCAACCTGAAAAAGTGTAAAGTATACTATTAAGGTTCGACATAGATAGGTCTTAAGCACCCTGCTTTAACCTTTCTAAGATTAATAATTCGGTTTATCGTAACGCAAGAATAGGTAGTACAGATATGGCGCAGCTTGAAGCCAGCCCAATCATTAACTTTCATAGTGAAATCTATAAAGACGCCTACAGCCGCATTAATGCGATTGTGATTGAGGGGGAGCTAGAAGCTAACTCAAACTATCAGCAGTTGGCAGAGCGCATGCCTGACTATAAGGATGAGCTTATTAAGCTAGCCCGCATGGAAAAACGCCACATGAAGGGGTTTCAAGCCTGCGGAAAAAATCTAGACGTCACTCCAGACATGGACTTTGCCAAGGCGTTTTTTGCCCAGCTCCATGAAAACTTTCAAACAGCTTGGGCAGAAGGGCGGATTGTCACCTGCTTGCTGATCCAGTCTCTGATTATTGAAACCTTTGCTATCTCTGCCTACAACATCTATATCCCGGTTGCAGACGACTTTGCACGCAAAATTACTGAGGGCGTCGTCAAGGACGAGTACCTGCACTTGAACTTTGGCGAAGAGTGGCTCAAGGCTAACTTTGACGATGCGAAGGCCGAACTGGAAGAAGCCAATCGCCAAAACTTACCCCTGGTGTGGAAAATGCTCAACCAGGTAGAGACCGATGCAGCTGAACTAGGCATGGAAAAAGAAGCCCTAGTTGAGGACTTCATGATCACCTACGGCGAAGCCCTAGCTAATATTGGCTTTACCAGCCGAGATGTGATGCGCTTATCAGCCCAGGGGTTGGCCATGGCTTAAAGGTTGACCAATTCAGTTCAAACCCTTTGTCTTTAGTGCTTTTGTCTGGGGGGGTAAACAATCAATCTCTCAGACAACATTTTTCTAAAAGTCTCTTAGAGAAGAAAAATGAATTCGTAATTGCAGCTATCGACTGTCTGGTAATCCAGTGTAAAGTTTTGTTGTGTGCCGCTTTAGACTACAGTCAAAGGATCAGCTTTTACCCCTAGGGATGAGCCTTGATTTTGTATCTGGGTGCTTTTTCTCAATGAAGCGGTCTGTTCGTCATCTTTTTTGCAGCCTCGAATGTTTGGTTTAATCGGTCACCTCACAAGTTTAGAACACGCCCGCTCCGTTGCCCGCGATTTAGGATATCCCGAGTATGCCGACCAGGATTTAGATTTCTGGTGTAGCGCCCCCCCGCAGATCGTAGATCATATTAAGGTCACCAGTGCGACAGGTCAGACCATTGAGGGCAAGTATGTTGAGTCCTGCTTTTTGCCAGAGATGCTGGCTAATCGTCGCATTAAAGCTGCTACTCGCAAGATTCTCAACGCAATGGCCCATGCTCAAAAAAATGGCATTAACATCACCGCGCTGGGTGGGTTCTCTTCGATCATTTTTGAGAATTTTAAGCTTGATCAAATCCAGCGGATTCGCAACATAGATCTTGATTTTGAGCGGTTTACCACCGGCAATACCCACACCGCCTATGTGATTTGTCGTCAAGTTGAGCAGGCCGCACCCAAGTACGACATTGACCTGTCTGAGGCGACGGTGGCGGTTTGTGGCGCGACGGGTGACATTGGCAGTGCGGTGTGTCGTTGGTTATCTCAGCGTACCAATGTCAAGGAGCTATTGCTGATTGCCCGCAACCAGGAGCGCCTGCAAAATCTCCAGGCAGAGCTAGGCTGCGGCCAGCCCATGTCCCTCGAAGAAGCCCTCCCCCAAGCCGATATCGTGGTTTGGGTGGCCAGCATGCCTAAAGGGGTTGAGGTAGATCCGTCCACGCTCAAGCAGCCTTGCCTGATGGTAGATGGCGGCTATCCCAAAAATCTAGATACCAAATTCAACTATCCCGGCATTCATGTTCTAAAGGGTGGCATTGTCGAGCATTCCCTCGACATTGATTGGCACATCATGAATATCGTGGCCATGGACGTCCCGGCCCGTCAGCTGTTCGCCTGTTTTGCAGAGTCCATGCTGCTCGAGTTTGAAAAATGGCATACTAATTTCTCTTGGGGACGCAATCAAATTACCCTCGACAAGATGGAACTGATTGGCAAAGCCTCTGTCAAACACGGGTTTCGTCCACTTTTAGTGTGACCCCTGGTGGGACCTTTCCTCGGGCAACCATCTCGCTCATCGACACCCCACAAAACTACAAACTAAAGATCAACAGGGTACTGCACACGATAATTGGAAAGGGGCGCTTTGCGCTAACCTGGATCCATTGCTGCGACGCACCTGAGACAATATGGCAACCACTGAACGAAGACCAATTTTGCTCGATTTTGAGAAGCCGCTGGCTGAGCTGGAGTCTCGAATTGTTCAAATCAGAGAGTTGGCCGAGGATAATGATGTCGATGTTTCGACGCAGATTCATCAGCTGGAGGCGCGGGCGCAGCAACTCCGCCAAGAGATTTTTACGAGCCTCTCTCCTGCCCAGCGGATCCAGGTGGCCCGCCATCCCCGTCGGCCCAGTACCCTGGATTACATTCAAGCCATCACTGATGAATGGATTGAATTACATGGCGATCGACGCTCTGGCAAAGATGATTTAGCCCTGGTGGGTGGGGTGGCGCGGTTTGAGGGGCGACCGGTGGTGATGCTGGGTCATCAAAAGGGACGTGATACCAAAGACAATGTGGCCCGCAATTTTGGCATGGCCTCTCCGGGGGGCTATCGCAAAGCCATGCGGCTCATGGACCATGCCAACCGATTTCAAATGCCCATTTTTACCTTTATCGACACGCCCGGTGCCTGGGCAGGCCTAGAGGCCGAAGAAATGGGCCAGGGCGAAGCGATTGCCTATAACCTCCGGGAAATGTTTCGGTTAGACGTGCCGATCATTTGCACCGTCATTGGTGAAGGCGGGTCTGGCGGGGCCTTAGGCATTGGCGTGGGTGACAAATTGCTGATGTTTGAGCACTCGGTTTACACGGTGGCCAGCCCTGAGGCCTGTGCCGCGATTCTCTGGAAAGATGCGTCACGTTCGGCCCAAGCGGCAGAGGCGCTAAAAATCACCGCCTGGGATCTAAAAAATCTGGGTATCCTTGATCAGCTACTGCCTGAACCCGTGGGGGGGGCCCATGCTAAACCGATTCAAGCGGCTGAGATTTTGAAAAAGGCGCTGTCCCAAAACCTGATTGCCCTGTTGCAAATGACCAGTGCCCAGCGGCGGGATGCGCGCTACGCAAAGTTTAGAAAAATTGGGGTCTTTGCCGAGGCGAGTTGAGGACAATCGGATTGTCTGCCCGTTTTTTTAATGAGAAAAACAACTCCTTTTTCTGAGAAATAGTCGATATTGATTAACTTTTGTTAACATTGAAAGGGCCTAAAATCGGTTGTTTAAACCTTGTCCACATCTAGACCCATTGTTTTCCCCACGGGAAAACCTCGAGTTTTCAAACCCGATGTGGTTGTGCCCTCGTTGCTCTGCGGACTCATTTACATGCCCCTCTCTGATTCCCGTCGCGTGCTCGTCACTGGTGCCAGCACTGGCATTGGAAAAGCCACTGCGATCGCATTTGCAAAAGCTGGATTTGAGGTTGCCCTGGTCAGTCGTTCTAAACCCAAACTGTCTGCCCTGGCCGATGAACTGATGGCCATTGGCGCACCCAACGTGGGTGTTTTTCCGATCGATTTAGCAGCTTTAACCCAGATCAAACCGGCCATTGAGCAAATTGTGGACACCTTTGGTGCCCTGGATATTCTGGTCAATAACGCCGGCATGGGTTATACCGGTAGCCTGTCGGAGATGTCTTTAGACGACTGGCAGCACGTCATAAACCTCAACCTGACCAGTGCCTTTCAATGCATTCAAGCCGTGTTGCCCAGTATGAGAACCCGTCAAACCGGGCTCATCGTCAACATTGCCTCCATTGCAGCCCGACAAGCTTTTCCCGATTGGGGGGCCTATGGGGTCAGTAAGGCGGCTCTGCTAGCTCTGTCGCGTGCTGTCTCTGTTGAAGAAAAAGGCCACGGCGTGCGGATAACCACTGTGTTACCTGGGGCGGTCAATACTCCCCTATGGGACACGGATACTGTCCAGGCAGACTTTGACCGATCGGGGATGCTCACCCCTGAGATGGTTGCCAATAGCATTCTGCACACCGCACTTCTGCCCGCAGAGGCGGTGATTGAAGAGCTTACCCTGATGCCGAGCGGAGGGGCGCTGTGACACTTCAGTAAGGCAGACGGTCTAGAGACGACCCCAGTTTAATTTTTCAGCTACACAAACATTTGGAAATTTCGAGAACACACATTATGACCATCTCGACTAACGGTTCAATGGCCACTAATTCCACTGCTTCTAAAGCCGCAACAGAGGTTCGTCCCGATCGCAGCACCACCTACAGCCAAGGCACCAAGCAGTCGCCATCTGTAGACAACACTGAGCTGATGGATGCCGTCCGCACGACCCTGATCGAACTTGGCGAAGATCCTGACCGTGAGGGCCTCCTCAAAACCCCCAAGCGGGTCGCTGAGGCAATGCGCTTTTTGACCCAGGGGTATAACCAATCTTTAGAAAAGCTGGTCAATGGAGCCATCTTTGACGAAGGCCACAACGAAATGGTGCTGGTCCGCGACATCACCTTCTTTAGCCTGTGCGAACACCACATGCTGCCCTTTATGGGCCGTGCCCACGTCGCCTATATTCCGAACCAAAAGGTGGTGGGTTTGAGCAAGCTCGCCCGCATCGTAGAAATGTACTCCCGCCGATTGCAGGTCCAAGAGCGCCTCAACCGCCAGGTTGCAGAAGCCATCCAAGAAGTGCTAGAGCCTAAAGGGGTGGCCGTCGTCATGGAAGCCAGCCATATGTGTATGGCCATGCGCGGTGTCCAAAAGCCCGGCTCTTGGACCGTGACCAGCGCCATGCTCGGTGTCTTCCAAGAAGACCAAAAGACCCGTGAGGAGTTCCTGAGTCTGATTCGCCATCAGCCCGCATTTTCGAATTATTAAATGTTTGTGGGGGACGTGCAATTGCACGTCCCCCACAAACATTCAAAACGCTAAGAAAACAGACTGTCTACTGCCTTTAATCCCAAACAAGGCTAAAGTTGGATTAGCCTGAATATTGAAAAGCACCTATGACCCCAACTTCTATGACTCTTGACCCTATTTCAACGAATACTGATGAAAACGTTGAGTTGCAGTCTAGCCCCGTCGAACTCATCGAGACGGTGATCGCCAGTCTAGATCAAGATCACAGCGCCATGGTCAGCCATGATGAAGAAGATGGCTACCTGTGGAAGTTTCACTATGGCAGCGTCAGTGTGTTTGTGCAGCTCACTGGTACCCGCGACGAGGATACGTTGACGGTGTGGTCTCCGGTGCTCAAACTGCCGGTGCAAGATGAAGTCGGTTTGATGAAGCACCTCTTAGAAATGAACTGTGGGGAAACCTTTGAAGCCTGCTTTGGCATCTCAAACCAGGAGGTCCTGACCCTGGCCACCCGAATCCTTGCAGATATCAACCCCGGCGAGATTTCTCGGATGATGACTATTGTGGCTACCCTCGCTGACGAAAAGGACGACGCCCTCCAGAAAGCATATCCGGCGGCTTAAGGCAAATAGGTAGTGGGTGATGAACAGATGCCTCTGCCGCCTATTTCGACCTGGCGGTTGATTCCCCCTATAGCAGCTGCGGGAGCTACCCAGATGGCAGTAGATCAGTGGTTGCTATCCCAGCATCAGCAGGGGCTCCAGCCCTCTATTTTGCGGTTTTATACCTGGGCTCCAGCGGCAATTTCGCTGGGCTATCATCAACGACGCTATCCGACCCACTGGCATACGCTGACCTGGCAAAACCAGCCAGTCGATTTAGTTCGCAGACCTACCGGTGGGCGTGCCGTTTTGCACCAGGGCGATTTGACCTACGCGGTGATTACCTCAGGGTTGAGCGGCCATCGCATGGCCATCTATCGTCAACTTTGTGAGTTTCTCATCCAGGGATGGCGAGCCTTGGGGGTTAGACTAACCTTTGGAGATGCCGGACGCGGCTACATTCACAACCCTAATTGTTTTGGCATCGCAACGGCTGCCGATTTGATCACCCCAGAGGGATATAAGCTCATTGGCAGCGCCCAACTCTATCGCGACGGCTGCATATTACAGCACGGGTCTATGCGATTGCAGCCAGACTTAAACCTGTTTAAGCAGGTCTTTGATGAACGATTACAGTTGCCTGGCAAGTATCTCTACATAAACGAAACCGTTCTCCTCAAAGCCCTCGCTGACGCTGCTGAACACTGTTTTGAAACCCAGCTGACGGTGCAACCTCTGTCAAAACAAGAAATCCAGGCTGCCTGTCAAGCGTAACCAGGGCAGATGATTGTTCCATATCGTCCCAAGACGACAAAATCCACAGCTTATTCGTGTCAGGCCGAAAGGCTTATGGAGGGAGTTGCGATCGCATTGTTTGGGCATACGTTGCTTGAGGTGTTAAGGCAAAAAGAGCATAATAATCACTCTAGGGCCTAATAGGCCGTATGCCTCCGCCAAAACTGGAGAGGTCACCTCAACTGGGACAAATCTGGTGAGACAAACTTGGCTTAGGATCGAGGATCAAATAAGGAATTCAAGATAAAAGCCGATACTTTATCCCCTCCTAGGAGGGGCGACGGGGTGGGTTGGTCATTGGCGCTAGCGATCGAGACCCACCCCGCCTTACAGGCACCCCTCCCAAGGAGGGGATTTAGTCGGATACCTTATTGAATTCTTGTTCCTTAGGCATGAACGAGCAAATACTGTCCGTTGCCGTTATAGTCACCATTAGATGAGGCAAAGCTAGTGCCTAACCACATTAGATAAAATCTCCACATTCGACGGAATTTAGCATAATCCATGCCGTAATCCAAAGTTTTGCAAATGTCTTGATTTTCGTCGAAATTTCGCAACCAATTCGCAAACGTTCTGGAATAATTGGAGCCGTTCAAATACCATCGCTTAATCGTTTTTAGATGTCGATTATGGGTCGGCACGGCATCATGATTCCAGTAGCGACCATGGGGAAAGATATATCGATGGGTGAACACGCTAGAGACATGATTCGGTGTCCGTACTGTGATGATGTGAATAAACACTTTGCCATCATCCTTTAAAAACGTGGCTAGCTTTTCAAACGCTTTGGTCAGATTACCCACATGACAAAACACACCCATAGAGATAATCTTATCGAATTTTTTGTCAAACCCAGCATCGTTGAAATCTCCTTCGTGCAACGTGAAGCGGTCAGTGCTGAGAGAGCTGTTTGGGTCTTGCATCTTGTAATGACGTATCCATTCACATTGTTCATGACTGAGACTCAGCCCCGTGCAGGTCGAATTAGGGAATCTCGTTAAAATATGGTTTACAGCTGCGCCCCAACCACAGCCAATATCAAGAATGTCATCTCCATCTTGGATGCCAGTCTTGTCGATCATGTCATCTAACATATCGATTTGGGCCTGCGCAAGGTTGGTGGCCCCCTTTTCCCATAATCCCATGCTGTATTTAGGGTACAGTCGTTTGCTATGTTCTAGCATGATGTCAAACATCTCTTGGGGAAGGTCGTACTGCACTTTCATCAAATGTTGCGCCCCCTCTGCAATCGGGTCTGTTTCTTTCAACACCCATTCATACGGCACAAGCAAAGCCGGAGTATACTTAAAAATCAAGGACATGCCATGATAGAAAAATGACTTCAGAAGCGGATCAGGCACTTCCAAACCATTGATATAAGACTCTGCTATTGCCATCTGCAACGCGTTAAAAATAGAAATAGCACCCCGAGTCACCTGATACGCTAACGGGGTTTTGAAACTAATATCGCCCAAAACAGGTAAATACCGTTGAGTGTCTTGCCGATCACTAACGACTGTCATTGTTATTACTCCTTAATATTTTTAAATGCCTTAAAGGTTTTTCTATGCCATTACCCACAAACGTAAAATAGCTCCAGTCAAAGCATTTCTTTTGTTTGAAATTGACAAGAAAATCAACAAATACCAAGAAGCACTCAAAAACAGCCCTGTTTCATGGCTTTTCTGTTAATTAAGCGTTTAGGAGATGATCAACGAATCCTGGGAATGTCCCTTAGACACCCCCTCAAACCTTTGATAGAGAGTTTCTCCTGACTCGGTTTCCAGTCACGATTAGGCTGTTCTAAGAGCCGAGTGAATACATGACGCTAATCAGCAGCTTTTGCGATCGCAGCCAGTTGCAACCCCGGCGGATAGGCCCCATCTTCTTTAATCCGTTTAATAATCGACTCAGAAATCGGGAAATTTAACTTGTTCGCCAACGCCCGTACAATGTCCCCCCGATCGATGGTGCCAGCCACCGCATCAGCAGGCGTCAACACCGTAATTTGATTTAATTTTGCCTCTTCGAGATCTGTAATCACCTCTGTTAGCGGCGTCTCCTCTCGTACAAAGGCAATATCCAGCAGCGGTTGAGCAATCTCAAGCAACGTTTGCGTCTCCCACTCACTGCGCTCGACCGCTTGCAGCGCATCCACAGAGACCAGCCCTCGATAGCGCCCTTCGGACGCCGCAAAAAAGATCGGTCGCGGCCCCTCTTGCAAGAGATACACATCTGCAAACTCCCGCAGACTCATGTGTGCATCCACCACCTTAAACTCACGCACGGTGGCATCCGCCGCCTTGAGATGCACCAAGGCATCCTGCAAATCAGATACCCGGTTGTAGGCCCCCGCATTGCGAACCGCAAACCAACCAATCAGCGCAATCCACAGCAGATCGAGTTGCTGTAGATATAAACCCGCAAATAGCCCCAGCCCAATCGCAATCCAACCCAGGGTTTGACCCACGCGAGCCGCCCAGCGAACCCCTTGAATGCGACTGCCGGTCATTTTCCAAACCGCAGCCTTGAGGATTTGCCCCCCATCCAGGGGCAACCCTGGGATCAAATTAAACAGCGCCAGGACCAAATTAAGGTTGGCAATCGCCCCCACCATAAATGAGACCAGTCCCGATAGCGGCAACACCAGGTTAGCCAGCGTCAGAATGACAAATAAGGAAATACTGACCAACGGTCCCGCGATCGCAACCTGAAAGGCCTGCCCCGGCGTTTTAGATTCCTTGTCAATTGAGGCAATGCCGCCAAACAGAAACAGCGTGATCGAGTTGACCTGAATACCCTGCATCCGGGCTACCAAGCTATGGCCCAACTCATGGAGCAATACCGAGCCAAAGAGCAGCAACGCCATGCCGAAGCCCGCACCCCAGGCCAAAGCCGTGGCGACACCCTGATTTAATAAATCACTGCCATAGAGAAACGTCATCAGCAGCAAGATGATAAACCACGAAGTATCGATATATAGCGGGATGCCAAATAGAGTGCCGACTCGCCAGCCAGATTGCATGTCGTTTTCCTATCAGAGATTAAAAGTCAAACAGCCCCAGGGCTATCTTGTCCCATTGTAATGAGGCATCTGCTCTAGGGCGTGAGGGGATATCCGAAATCCCTAGAGTAAGCCAGCATTGGCCAGCCCCAAGATCATCCCTGCGCCTAGGAGATGCCCTAAGCTCATCGTGGCTAGCAGCTCCGGCACGCCAAATCCTTCAAATACAAGCGGCAATGAAAACGGCAGGGCTGGCCCCGCCCCCGGCTTTTGGATGGCATATTTGCCAATAGAGATCACAAATAAATTGCACATGATCATGATCAAAGCCACCTTAGGCGACCAAGACACGGTGTTGCCAGTCGTGACAGCGAGTAAAAACATAGTATTCAAAGCCAGAAGATCTTATTTTGTGGTCCTCCCGGATTATAAAAGAGCGCCCCTCACGCTGCCCCCGTCTGGTTTGATAGAGTTAACACTCCGTATCAAGTCTTGACAATGCGTATCAAAATCTGTGGTATTACGCGGGTTGATCAGGGGTTTGCGATCGCAAACCTGGGCGCAACCGCCCTAGGCTTTATCTGCGTCGGTCGCTCCCCTCGCTATGTCAGCCCCGACCAGATTTGCCGGATAACAGCGGCTTTACCTGAATCGATCGATCGCTTTGGCGTCTTTGCCGATACAGACCTGGCAACTATCATAGAAACCGTTCACACGGGTCAGCTCACCACCGTCCAACTCCACGGGCAAGAATCCTTCCAGGTTTGCCAACAGGTGCGTCAGGCACTGCCCGAGGTAGAACTCATCAAAGCCCTGCGCCTGCGCTCAACCACTGACCTGGCCCAAGCCCGCAGCTATGAGCCTTATGTAGATGCCCTGTTACTCGACGCCTACCATCCCGCGCAACTAGGCGGCACGGGACAAACTTTAGACTGGTCCACCCTGCAAAAATTTCAACCCGGATGCCCCTGGTTCCTCGCCGGAGGACTCAGACCCGACAACATTCTCGATGCCCTCGCCCAACTCTCCCCCGACGGCATTGATCTCTCCAGCGGCGTCGAGCACACACCGGGGGATAAGGATTTGGAGAAAGTGGCAAAGCTGTTTGAGGCATTGAGGGAGGTAGAGGGTGGTGGGTAATGGGTCGTGGGTGATGGGTCGTGGGTTTAATGTCCCCTTCTCCGCGTCTCCCCCTCTCTGCATCCGCCTTCCCTATCTCCCCCACCTCCCCATCATCTTTGCTACCCCTGCCTCCTCTGCTCCTCTGCTCCTCTACCCTCTACTCTCCACCCTCTACCCTGCCTTCCTCGCGACCCAATACTTGCTCATAAAGGCATTAAACACCTCAACCGTCTCAAACCCTGCCTGGGTAAGCCGATCGGTAATGCTATCCGTCGTGTAATGACGGTAGTAAGGCTCGTGAAACATCTCTGGGAAATTTTCCATCATGGGGGAAAGTTCGGGCGTGTCTGCCTGTTGGATAGAGTCGCAGATGATCAAAACACCCCCCGGCTGGGTCACCCGAAACGCTTCGTTAATCACATTTTGACGCGCAGCAGCAGGCAGCTCGTGGAACATAAACACGCTCGTCACTGCCTCAAAATAGTTGTCGAGGTAGGGTAACTTTTCAGCATTGGCCTGGATCAGCTGTGGCAGCGTGCCAGGGGTTTGAGACAGCAGCTGATTAGCCTTGCGAAGGTAGGCAGGGGAGAGATCTACGCCATAGAGTGACGCTTGGGGCAGGGTCTCGCGGATCATATTAAGGGTACGCCCGGTGCCACAGGCGATATCTAAAACCTTTAAAGGCTGGGGTGTTGCGTCACTGAGGGAGCGCATCGACTCAACGTGATGCTTGAGGGGTTTAAGCAATCGCCGCCGCATCGCATCGGCAGAGCCATTAAATAGCAACTCAACCTGCAAGTCGTAGAGATTGGCAGAGAGATCGGTGAGATAACCATCGGTCTGATGGTGAAAATTTTGGACGTAGTAGCTGGGATATCCGTCAGTATTGACGTCTGCTGAGAAATCTTGATGACGTTTTTGGGTGGCCCGCTCCCAAATTTTAGGGATATCTAACACCACCATCGGGTAGTAAAAAAAGAAATCATCCCAAGGGTTGTCAAACAGCAGCTGCTTCGGATACACCCCATCTTCAGCATCTTGCCAATCGGTCTCGATCAGGGCATCCAGCTTTTTCTTAAAGATGGCCAGCAAATCACCCTTTATGCGATTGGTCTCAGGGCGATTAGTCTCGGTGCGCTCAATCGGGTAGAAAAAGCTCATCACCCGAGAACTGAGTGTCTTGTGGGCAAGGCCAAAGGTTTGCTTGCCCTGCTGAAAAGTCTGATAGGCGATCTTAGTTAGGGTATCAGGCATAGGACTTAGCAGGTCGTCAACAGGAGAATTCGATGTAAATTATTGTAAAAGCCATTGAGGAAAAATGCTGCCGCTGACGGTTTGATTTTGTGATGATGTTCTAGGCATTCCCTAGCCGATACCTCCTGACTGCGGGTAGATTGCACCTGGGTAGGCTAATATAAATAGGTTTCGAGCAATCAAACTACAGTGGGAATATCTGGCATGAAGCGTTTGCCCTTTGACACTACCCAAATTATGCGTCGCACAGAAGACCTGATTAGCGCAGCGTCCAATCGCTATCGGATTACGGTGCAGGTGGCTAACCGGGCACAGCGTCGTCGTTTTGAAGAATTTGACAACATGGATGACCCCCGTATGAAGCCAGTCCTGCGGGCGATTGTCGAGATGTCTGATGAGCTTACCCAGCCTGAGATTATCGGCGAGTAGGGTGTTTTGACTTAAAGACGTCAACCCATTTTGAGTTTTGAATTTTAAGGTTTGAGTTTTAAGTGAGCAGACCGCATTCAATGTACAGCCAGCCGACTAAGGGTGAGTGGCTCCCCAAAAGGCTTTGGTTAGGCGTTCTTAGTGCTATGACGGCCCTAGTTGTAATGCTGGGCGGCTCTCTTTTACCTTTTGAAATGAGCCATGTTGACATCGCCCAGGCCCAGCCTAGGATCGTGCTCCGTCGGGTTGAGCCCGCTGCGATCGCAGCCCAAATTTACGCGCAATATCCCGATTTCCCCACCGAGAGCACCTACACTTTGCAGCGCAGTGGAGACGTTGCCGTTGATGACACCCTGGTGAGTCGACTGATTCGCTATCACCTGTATGTCAAAAATCGCCCCCCCAATTTTCGCCTCGACTGGAAACTCACCATCGCCGACTATTTGGACGCCTTTGAGCTGATCCGAGCGTCCCTTTATCCGTCTGCCGATGTGCTGTCTGAAAATCCCATGGAGGGCGATAAGGCGGCGGTGCAATCGATGACTCGCCAGCAGCGAAATCAGCTATCCCAGGCTTTATTCGACCTGTTTATCGGTCGTGATTCGGAGGCTGATACTGAGTCAGCCGCTCCGACCTCGGTCCCCAGTGAAGGTGAAAACGAGCAGACGTCTCCCAGTGCTGACGATTTGTTGCCGTAATCCGTTCTTTTGGCAGCTTTAGGGGGCAGCAAATCTATGGTGCGACAGAGCAAAGAAGGCCCTGGGTGGCGCATCGGTTGGGATGAAGCAGCCACTGAGTTTCAAGGTTTGTTGGGGGGAGACCAGTGGGCGCTTGAGCTGACTGCCGCCGAGTTTAATGACTTTTGCCGATTGGCTCAGCAAATCGCAGCCACTATGGCCACCATGGCCGCTGACTTAATGGCCGATGAGCGTCTGACCTGCGAGTTAGAAACCGAGCACATCTGGTTAGAATCAGACGGATATCCCCAGGCCTACAGCCTGCGCTTTATCCTACTGACGGGTCGACGGGGTGAAGGGGCATGGCCCATTGCCGTTGTACCCGAGTTGCTGCAAGCTATTGCATACCTAAAAGTTTTCTAAACAAGCTGGCGGTTACTAGTCAATACTTTGTAACTTGGGGCTAAGTCCAAGGTCTTTCTACCTATGAAAATCAAAGTCGTCAGCGATACGCTGTTTAAGCTCAGTCCCAAATCCTCTACCGAACTCACTGATGCAGAGAAGGTCTTTGTCAAAAACGGGACCGAGTTTGATCTGGCTTCCTCTGAAGTCGTTCGGGGTAGTCATACTAAAATCACCCTCGCCGGTAAGACGCTCGGGGATGGCAAACAATCAACCTGGTATGTCTATAACCCGGATGTGCGTATCTATGACACTAAGGTAAAGCTGACGGTGACTAGCGATACCCTGTTTAAGCTCAAACCGGTGCTCTCGAGTCAGCTGTCTGATCGAGAAAAGGTGTTTGTGAAAAACGGGACTGAATATTATTTACAGTCCTTTTTGCCAGCCGAATCTGAGCATGTGCGGGTTGCGATCGCAAACGCCTTTCTCGGGCCAGAAAATCGCACCACCTGGCATGTCTACAAACCAGACGTGCGAATCGTTGGCGACACTATCAACCTCAAAGTGGTGAGCGACACCCTGTTTAAGCGAGAGCCCAAGATGTCGTCCCAGCTATCTAAAGACGACAAGAAGTTCGTCAAGAATAAAACCGAATTTGAGCTAATTGGTCACACCAAAGCGCCAGGTAGCCACGTCAAACTAGAGCTAGCTGCTCCCAGCCTCCCCGGCAGTAGCAGTACGATTTGGTATGCCTACAGTCCCGACGTCTTGATTGAGGGCAACGAAGCCAATAACCAACCCAAAAACGAAACCCCTCGCCCTGAGAAACCCCCAAGCGGCCCGTCCATTCGCCTGCCAGGGTTTAATAGCACCTTCTATCTATCACAACCGATTATTCCGGGGGGTAACTTTACCTGGGGCGAAGCCACCCACGGCGGTACCCGCATCCCCGTCAATCGCAACGTCGTCTACGGCATTATTCGCATCGCCAAAGCCATGGAAGACGTGCGCGATAAGCTCGGCGGTCGACCCATCAAAGTCAACTCGTGGTATCGAGACCCGACCACCAATCGCCGTGTCGGTGGGGCAAGCCGCTCTCGTCACTTGGTCGGTGATGCTGTTGACTTTGTCGTCCCCGGCATTCACCCCTACGATGTCTACGATCGCCTCAATCGCTGGTGGGGCTCCCGCGGCGGTTTAGCCAGTGCTACGGTCTTTACCCATATCGATGCCCGCGGCTACTATGCCCGTTGGAGCTACGGATTTTAAAACCTAGCAACCCCTGAACCTGCAATATCCTGAGAGGTGGTGAGGGGCCTGACCCCTTGGCCACCCCTCATCGCTATTCGGTAACTTTACCAGTAACGTCAGGTGAGGAATGTCACATGAAACGGACTGGGAAAGCAAAAACGGCCCTGATTACCCTGCTGACCCTGGCAGGGGTGCTAGGTTTCGGGACCAGCCACGCCCAGACACCGAATGAAACTGGCAGCACCGACTTTTGCTTTATGCAGACCGCCGAAGGCGAGTATGTGCCCCTCAATCATTTGTGTCAACCTGCGTCGCCCACTGAGCAACCTCGCCCCGCGGAGGCTGCCGCACCCTCGGAAAGCCCTACTCGTACCTCGACCCCTGCTCAGACCAGCACCCCCGCCCAGACCAGCACCCCTGCCCAGAGTACAAGTGCCCCTGAAGAGCCGCTGCCCCCAGACAGCGAGGAGCCGGTATCTGACGAAATGCCCAGCGACGAAGTCCCGACGGACGAAACGCCCAGCGACGAAGTCCCGACGACTAATGAAGAACCCACTGACGAAACCCCTGCCACCGAAGCATCTCCCCAAAGCGGCAGTGAGTCTAATGACAGCTCAGAAGATGGATCAGACTCCGAGCCTTCGGGTCTGTCAGATGACACCAGTGACACGTCGACAGATGGCGAGCTGCCAGCCCTAAACTAAAATAATGCGGTCGTTTGACTGCATCACTGAAATCCAAAACGGCATTGTATTAATGGCAAGGCTAATCTACACATCGTGTATGCTATCCTAGATAAGCGCATTTAGCGCATCGGGGCGTAGCGCAGCTTGGTAGCGCACTACTTTGGGGTAGTAGGGGTCGTGGGTTCAAATCCCGCCGCTCCGATTCTTGAAGCCTTCCCACATGGGAAGGCTTCAACGCTTTAAGATATGTTCATTACAATCACGAA
>JBCDDJ010000079.1:0-18414 GCA_039180385.1 Cyanobacteria bacterium P01_G01_bin.38
CGCTACCAATCAAGAAATCCTGACCAGCCTGCAAAACCTTGAAGCCGAAGGAGCCGTGGCCCGACTGAGCCGACTACAGCAAGATCAAGAAGTCAGTAGCAGCCAGGCCCGAGTCGGTAGTCTCAGAGAAGAGATTGCCCGTATGAATAGCCAGATCAGCGAGCAGCAAAACATCAGAAACCGAGCTGAAGGGGAGTTTCGTCAAAATCTCGATAATCTCATCCGCAGCAACGGCGAACGCATCTCCTCAATCGATAGCACCCTGGGTCAGGCGCTGATTCAAAATGAGAGCCAACTGCAAGAAATTAAAAGCCGCATCAGCCAGCTAGAGCAAACCCTCAAATATCAGGTGCTGACCGCCCCGGTCGGGGGCACCGTGTTTAACCTCAAGGCAAACCAACCCGGCTATGCCGCCAACTCTACCGAGCCTATCCTCGAGATTGTGCCCGAAGATAAGCTGGTGGCTCGGGTGTTTGTGCCCAACAAAGATATTGGCTTTGTCAAACTTGGCCAAACCGTCGATGTGCGGATTGACGCCTTCCCGTATAGCGAGTTTGGCGATGTGGATGGCAAAATCCTCAGCATTGGCTCCGATGCCCTGCCTCCGGATGAGGTTTTCCCGTTTTATCGCTTCCCAGTGGAGATTGAGCTAGACAGCCAAACCCTCAACTCAAATGGGAACGAGCTGGTGCTGCGCTCAGGGATGTCGCTCAATGCCAATATCAAACTACGCAAGCGTCGCGTCATTACCTTCTTTAGCGATCTGTTTGTGAACAAGCTCGATAGCGTACGGTCTGGAGGGTAGTGCTATACTCTGGACGGCTAAATACTGAACGTTTTCCTGGAAAGGTTAGGTGGTGAGGCGCTTCGCTTGGTGAGGTAATGAGGTGGTGAGACAAGCTTATTCACCTATTCACCAGCGCAGCGCACTCACCAAGCACCCAAAAAGTCCACCTTTAAGTCGTCGGCATTATGCATTCATGACAACCCGAATGATTTCGGTTAAATGCCCCCAATGTCAGCAGATTTATATCGAGTGGCAAACGGAGGCAGTAGGCTCAAATCCAGACTATACCCCTACAGCGGTGTGCTCCAAGTGCGGCGCTAAGGTGCAGCTGCGCGATTTGGTCTTGCGCAATGGGGTTTATCAAAACTAACCCTCACGGATTCCTCACGATCATTTTCTAGGCTTGCTCTAGACGATGTTCGGAGGCACTGCCATTGGTCCCCTATCCAACCCGTTCTGCTGTAGCCACCCCTGCGGTCTTTCGTGCCGAGCAGGTGAGCAAAACCTATCGGATGGGTGAGGTGACGGTGCGGGCGCTGCGGTCCATCGAGCTAGAGCTGTACGAACGCGAGTTTGTGGTGCTGCTGGGACCGTCAGGCAGTGGCAAATCGACCCTGCTGAATATTCTGGGGGGGCTGGATGTGCCCTCTGGTGGACACGTTTATTTTCATCAGCAAGACATCACCCGCGCCAGCGAGCGCCAGCTGACCCATTTTCGCCGAGATGCGGTGGGGTTTGTCTTTCAATTTTATAATCTCATCCCCAGCCTGACCGCTCGAGAAAACGTCGCCCTGGTGACTGAGATTGCCGAAAACCCCATGTCGCCCGAGGAGGCGCTAACGCTGGTGGGCCTGGGAGAACGGTTGAACCATTTCCCGGCGCAGCTGTCTGGGGGTGAGCAGCAGCGGGTGGCGATCGCACGGGCGATTGCCAAACGGCCTGAGGTGTTGCTCTGTGACGAACCCACCGGAGCCCTTGACTACACCACCGGCAAGCTGGTGCTCGAAACCCTGGAGCGGGTTAACCAAACCTTTGGTACCACCACCGTGGTGATTACCCACAACGCTGGGATTGCGGCGATGGCCGACCGGGTGATTACGATGCGCAGCGGTGCGATCGCAACCCTCCACACCAACCCCACCAAAGTTTCGCCGTCGGCGCTGGAGTGGTGACATGAAAGCCCTCGATCAAAAACTCTGGCGAGATCTCTGGAAAATGCGCGGTCAGGCGATCGCCATTGTGCTGATTGTGGCCTGCGGCATCGCCAGCTTGATCACCATGATGAGCGCCTATGCATCATTGCAGCTTTCCCAGGATGCCTACTATGCCCAATATCGGTTTGCCGATGTGTTTGCCCAGCTAGAGCGGGCTCCCAATAGTCTCACCGCCCAAATCGAGCAGATCCCTGGGGTACAGCAGGTGCAAACCCGCGTGGTCAGAGACGTCAATCTGGATGTGCCCGGTCTGGATGAACCCGCCACCGGGCGACTGGTCTCAATCCCCGAAACCCACCCCCCCAGCTTGAATGCGCTGCACATCCGCCAGGGGCGCTACATCGAGCCCGGTCGCACCGGAGAGGTGCTGGTGAGCGAGGCCTTTGCCCGAGAGAACCAGCTCACCGTCGGCGACAAGCTAGGGGCCGTGATCAATGGACGCTGGCAGTCGCTACACATTGTCGGGCTGGCCCTGTCCCCAGAATATATCTACGAAATTCGCGGGGTGGATATCCTCCCCGACAACCGCCGTTTTGGGGCGATGTGGATGGGGCAAGACGCCCTGGCCAATGCCTTTGACATGAAAGGAGCCTTTAACGATGTCACCCTAAAGCTGGCCCGGGGCGCAAATGAAAACGATGTATTGTTCCGCCTCGACCAGGTGCTCGACGATTATGGTGGCCTCAGCGCCATCGCTCGAGTCGATCAAATTTCTAATCGGTTTATCACCGACGAAATCAAAGGGCTGCAAGGTTCCGCCGTGATTATTCCCACCATATTTTTGGGCATTGCCGCCTTTTTGCTGAACTTGTTACTGGCTCGACTGATCCACACCCAGCGCGATCAAATCGCCGTCCTCAAAGCCTTTGGGTATACCAATCAGGCTGTTGGGCTGCACTATCTAAAGCTGGTCATCCTGGTGATGACCCTGGGGTCACTCCTAGGGATTGGCATTGGCCGCTGGTTTGGCGGCGCGGTCACCCAAAACTACGGTAATTTTTACCATTTTCCAGTGCTGCGGTACCAGCTGGGGGGCGGGCTGGTGGTCACATCTATTTTGGTTAGCTGGGGAGCCGCACTCCTCGGCACCTTTAGCGCGGTGCAAAAGGCGATCAACCTGCCCCCGGCTGAGGCCATGCGACCAGAACCCCCGGCCCAGTTTCGCCCCACCCTGATTGAGAAAATGGGGTTACAGCGATGGTTCTCCCCAGTCGGGCGGATCATTGTGCGCCATTTAGAACGCCGACCGATCCAGGCGTTTCTCTCTGCCCTGGGGATTGCCTTTGCCGTAGCAATTTTGCTGGTGGGGCGCTACTCCGGCGATGCCATTCAATACCTGATTGACCTGCAGTTTCGCACTATCCAGCGAGAAGACATCACCTTGGTGTTTAACCAGGTCAAGTCTAGCCGTGCCCGCTACGACCTCACCCACCTGCCTGGGGTGATGCAGATCGAACCGTTTCGGGTGGTGCCAGTGCGGCTGCGGTTTGAGCATCGCACCTATCGCACCGCGATTACCGGGGTGCCGCCCGGTGCCGAGCTCCATCGCCTGATTGATCGCCACTGGCAATATGTGCAACTTCCCCCCGAGGGGCTAGTGCTGTCCTCCAAGCTGGCGGAGCTATTGCATTTAAATCTGGGCGATACAGTCACCGTCGAGGTCCTCGAAGAGGAACGACCCACATTGCAACTGCCCATCTCTGGACTGGTGGACGAAATGGTGGGTATTTCCGTCTACATGGATATCCACGCTCTCAACCGGGTTATGCAAGAAGGGTTCACCCTTTCCGGGGCCTACCTTAAGGTGGATACGCACCAGCTACAGCCCCTCTACAAAACCCTCAAAGAGATGCCCGCCATCGCTAGCGTCACCCTCCGACAAAACGCCATCAATCGCTTTGAAGAAACCATCGCCGCCAGCCTGGGTATCTTTACCGCCGTGATTACCCTGTTCGCCTGCATCATTGCCTTTGGCGTGATCTACAACGCCGCCCGCATTGCCCTCTCAGAGCGCAGCCGAGAGCTGGCCACCCTGCGGATTATTGGCTTCACCCAGGACGAAATCGCCGTGATTTTGCTGGGCGAGCAGGCGATTTTGCTGTTATTTGCTATCCCCATCGGCCTGGGCATCGGCCTGGCCCTGATTGCCCTGATGATCTCAGCCTACGATACCGAACTCTATCGCCTGCCCCTGGTCATTACCCGCCCCACCTACACCTTTGCCCTGACCATGATTGGGGCATCTGCGATCGCATCCGGCTGGCTCATCCGTCGTCAGCTCAACCACCTCGATCTGATTGCCGTTCTAAAGACCCGCGAATAAGGAGACCCCCCATGGAAAACCAACCCCTCCCTTTCCAAACCGAGGCTCCCTCCTCAACTCCCCCATCCTCCCCCTCTACCCCTGCCCCCTCTGCTCCCCCTGCCCCCCCTACTCAACCCTCGGAGCGCAGTAGAACCCGAAAACTAAAGCTCCCCAAACCCTGGCCTTACTTCCTCGCCGGTCTAGGCGGCATCCTCCTAATCGCCTGGCTACTCCGCCCCACCCCCATCGCCGTTGACCTCGCCACCGTCGAACGCGGCCCCCTCCAAGTCACCCTTGCCGCCGAAGGCAAAACCCGGGTGCGCGATCGCTATGTGGTCTCCGCCCCCGTCGCCGGACGTCTCGCCCGGATCGACCTCGACACCGGGGATACGGTCGAAAAAGACACCCTCGTTGCCCAGCTCGACCCGCTGCCCTACGACAGCGAGGTGCGTTCAGCCCAGGGTCGCCTGCAACAGCTCCAGGCAGAGCTGGCCGGTGTCGAAACCCAGCGCCCCAAAACAGCCGCCCTCGATCAGGCACAGGCTAGCATTCAATCCGCCCAGGCCGATCGACAAGCTGCCCAGGCCCAGGTCACCCAGGCTCAAGCCGATTTAGCCCAGGCTAGCCGTGACCGGGCGCGATCACAGTCCCTATTTACCGCTGGGGCTATCTCCCGTCAGCAGTTAGAAACCGATCAGCTCACCGAAACCCGCCGTCAGCAAGAGCTGCAGGCGGCGCAGGAGCGATTGGAGGGTGCGATCGCAGACGCCCAGGCCGCCGCAGACGCCCTCACCGTGCTCCAGGCAGAACGCAGCGACCCCGATTATTTACTTGATGCCTACCGGGCCCAAATCATGGGTGTCGAAGCCGAGCTGGCTAATTTAGCCGATCAGGCCCAGCGCACCAACATTGTCGCCCCCGCCGCCGGTAAAGTACTGCGCCTCTATCAAGAAAGCGCCGACTTTGTGCAAGCCGGTGCACCTCTGGTAGAAGTGGGTGATCCGACTGATTCAGAACTCGTCATCGACATTCTCTCCACCGATGCCGTGCAGGTACAGCCCGGTGATCAAATCACTCTAGAACAAAGTGGTGAAGGCATCCCACCCGCCGCCACCGTTCGATATGTGGAGCCCGCCGCCTTTACCGAAGTCTCCGCCCTCGGCGTCGAAGAACAACGCGTCAACGTCATCGCTGATTGGTCAGCGCCCCCCACCCGCCTGGGCGACGGCTACCGCGTTGACACCCAGATTGTGGTTTGGTCTTCAGACGATGTACTAAAAGTCCCCGTCAGCGCCCTTTTTCGCTGTCAGCAAGCCTGGTGCGTTTTTGTTGCCCAGCAGGGCCAGGCTCAGCAACGCGAGGTCGCCATCGATCAACGCAACACCCTCGAAGCGGTTGTCAAATCCGGTCTACAGTCAGGCGATCAGGTTGTTCTATATCCCCCCGATAACCTCAATGATAGACAGGCGATCAAAGATCGGTAGAGATGGTGAGGTGGTGAGATAGTACTACCTTCAGATATATTCACCCATTCACCTATTCACCAGCGCAGCGGACTCACCTATTCACCAGCGCAGCCCACTCACCAACCCCTACAGCCAATTTCCCAGCAACACATAGGCTGACCAATAGATCGGATGACGGTACTTTCGATTCTTAAGCAGGCTAAGCTGGGCCTGTCGTAGTGCCTCAGCCCGCGTTGTATTTGGCTGATCGAGCTGTTGATAAAACTGATCGATCAGTTCTGAAGTCGCCTCATCATTCACCGACCAAAGCGTTGCCAATGTACTGCGCGCTCCGGCCCTCACCGCAGTGCCCGCCAACCCTAACCCAGCTCTTTTATCACTGGCCGCAGTCTCACAAGCACTGAGTACTAGCAGCTCGATCGGGTCTTTCTCCTGAGCCGGCTGGCCTTGCAGCGTGCGATGCAGCTCTGTCACATTAATCCGATCATCCCAGGCCAAAATAAAGGTCTCTTCGGAGCGAGAGCTAAACTGCCCATGGGTGGCAATGTGAATAATTGGGAAAGCCGTCTCCTGAAGCTCAGTTTTGAGAGCGTCACGGGTAAAGGCCTGATTTAAAAGTGTTTTACCCCCTGCCACCGCTGTCTCAATCGCCTCAATCTCTGAGGCCACATAGGAGAGCGGGGCAAACCCACCGCGCCCCTCAGAGATGCCAGCGGCCAGCACTTTTAGATCTCGTCTTGGCAACGGCTTAGGATCTAAAAGCTTGAGCCCCGGCGTGAGCGCAATCCCATAATCCTCGACCAAAAAATGCTCACCGTCGTGTAGGGCCGCCATCGGGATATTTTTCAGCGCCCCGTCTAAGACAAACGCCAGGGTTTTCACGTCGCTGGCTTTGAGTTGGGGTTCCAATGGGCGGACGATCCAATCGTAAAGCTGTTGCCCAAGCGGCAGATACTCCCTGCGACTGCGGATCACCAAGCGCTTTCTAAACTCTTCGATAATAAACTCCAATCTCTCCTGGGGCAACGGGGTGGAGTAATACTGTAGAGGCTGCTGAGGCAACCGCAGAATCACATCCAAACGATTGCCTAAGATCACTGGATAAAAAATCGCGGCCTGTTGATCAATGCTCTCAATATCGATGGGTTTGACATCGAGGCAGGCTTCCTTAAAAAAGTTGTCCAGCTCGGCTAGCTGCAGCGATTCCACCACATCTCGTGCCTTTGATAATCTCGCCTGACTGATTGCCTGGTCCGGCTGCAGCAGCAAATCTACAAATTCTCGGTAAACCGGCTCAACGTTGTTGCGAAAAGAAAACTGGATATCTGAGTCAATGGCCACCAGATCTCCCCGCAGGGTGCTCAATGTCTCAATCGCTTTACTATAAGCGTCAATGGCAGGTTCTATCTTGGCTTGTTTGCGCAAGATTCTACCCAGTTGCCACTGCCATTGATAGACAATGTCGGCTGCATTAATCGACTGAGAGATACGCAATGCCTGGTTTGTGATGCCTTGGGCATCCCTCCACTGCTGAGTTTCTTCGTAAATGTTGCCCAAGGTTCCAAGGACATAGGACTCTGCCCGCCGATCGCCGATGGCTTGAGCTTGCTGCGCTGCCCTTGCCAGAAACTGTGCCGGGGGTTGCCAGTTGGGCGCTTGGGCAATCTCTGCCCCCAGGGTCGCGTAGGCTTTATTGAGACGCATCAGGCTGCGACCCAGGCTGACATAACCATAGATAACAGTGCGATTGGGGGGCAGCTGATCGAGCTGATCCTTGATTTGCTCACCCAAAGCTTCAACGATATACCACTGGCCGACCTCTATGCGGGTTCTGAGCTCAGCCAGTTGGATGAGCGCTGTCGTCTGGGGTGAAGTGGGAATGCCTTTGGCTTGTTGATAATACTCTAGGGCAGCTGGATACTGTTCTTGAGTTAACGCGTTATTGCCCAAACTCAAAAGAGTTGCGCCTATCTCCTCATCAGATTGCAGGGCTTGTGCCACTGCTAAACTTTCTTCTAGGATCGTCTCCGCCTGCTGATGGTTGCCGAGCAAACGCAATACATTTCCCAGTCGTCGCAGAGTGACTACTTTTAAGGATGACGCGGGTTGACTGTCAAGCTGAACTGCAATGGGGTCTAGGGTCTCCTGGGTACGACGATAAAAGCCAAGGCTGTATAGCGCATGGGCCTGATTGATTTGCGATCGCAACACCCCATCTTGATCGCCAATTTGCCCATAAACAGTCGCCGCCTGCTGCCAGCTCTCTAACGCATTTTCCGCTTGCCCCAGACTCAGCTGCAACCCCCCTTGGGTATTGAGCATTTGGGCAAAGACCCGCTGTACCGCAGGCTGGTCACCGCTCTGCTGATTCAATCGCTGACGGCTATCGGTCAAGGCTTGCTGAGCCCTGGGCCAGTTGCCAAGCGCCTGATAGGCCAGGACCAGATTACTTAAAACCCTGGCCTCAGCGAGCCCATCGCCTTGGTAGTCATAACTTTGAGCGGCTTCCTCCCAGGCGGCTGCCGCGGCGGCAAACTCACCGGCCTGATAAAGTTCGTTGCCCCGCTGCTCTGTCTGGAGGACCTGACCACCAGACATGACGGCTGTTGGCTGTGGTGTAGCCAGCGAGGGAACTGCAATACAGGGCAGTGCGATCGCAATCAAGAAACCCAGCAGTATCAACAATAAAGATACCCGCTGACGGCGATGTTTGGGGCATAGCAGCATAAGCTTCAAATCCATAGTGATGTCAGGGCGCAATCCGCTGGGCGCTGCCAGGGTGGCTGGGGAGCCCTATCAGGGGTTTGGGCTGTCAGCGACAATTGACCCTCGTCATTAACTTGCCAACCTTGGGCCTCAAGTATAGGCGCAGGGGGGTAGGTCAGATGTAACAGCCCATTCGGACCCGTCATTGAGCACTGCCCCTGTCGACTCAGCATCAGTATTCCCACTAGATTCCTGGTGGGCTTCAAAAATCGCTCCAAAAGCCCCCAAGTCCAACAAAATTTAAGGACGACCCAGCGATTCACTCGGCGTTAAAGGGATGCCGTTACAATCTGCCCGTTATTTCAAGGATGTCAAAATCCATTCTTCAAATCACCTGGACTTAGCTAAAACGTCCGTGACAATTGGCGTAGGGCAATGCCGCAACGCTCGGCGAAGCTTCACGAACATCCGCTGTCAAAACAATGTCGCCGCTCTCATCGGCATACCACCCTTGGGCCTCAAGCAGCTGATAGGCTTCAGACATTTCCGGCAAATCAAACTCGGAGGATTGTTCATAAAGCTGCGACTCTAGTTGACCCAAATCAACCAGAGGTCTCTCTGCCTCCGAGATTTCACCAGGATTTATGGGAATGCCGCCCCGGCCAGTGAGCACAAACTGATTGTTGCCTAAATCACCGCACTGTGAAACCACTAAAGATGACGACTCAAGCGGCCCATTAGTCAGCTCAACAAGCCCCTGAGCCTCGTCTGACAAGGGCTGCTCAATCGCTACCTCACCATCAAAACCAAACTCAGAGCTAGCATCAATGTCATTGGTGCCATTGCCCGGTACTGCCCGTCGCGGAGCAATACCCAGCAATCCTGAGCTGGCGATGTTGATATTGCCGCCACGCCCCTGGACTGCATTGGCAATGATATCAGTATCTCCGTTGGGCAATGTGATAATGAATCGGGCATCAATGTCAATGTTGCCGCCGTTGCCATCACCATTACCAAAGCCTGCCGTGGTAGAGATCAGGCTATTGTTACGCAGCAAAAGCGTATCGACATTTTGCAACCGCAGGTTGCCCCCATTGCCTGACGCCGCTTCCGCCGTAATTTGCGCCCGGTTGTCGAGCCATACCCGATTGGCATCAATGGTCAGATTGCCTGCATTGCTTATATCTAGGCTATTTACAGAGACTTGAGCCTCGTTTTGGAGAGTTAATTCATTGGTGTTGAGTCTTAAATCACCACCGTTCCCTGCACTCGCTAGGGCAAATCCTTCAACACCAGATGAAGCGAATAGACCACTAGACAATTTAGGTTCAGATAGAGTGCTCCCTATACCATTTACCTCAATAAATTCTGACGCATTGACCGTAAGTGTTCCACCTTGACCTACACCAAATGTTGCAGCTTGTACCTGGGCCCCATCTAGAAGCGTTAACTTTGCAGTATTTATGGTTAAGTTCCCACCATTACTAGGACTGTCTGTTGAAGAAGTTATCAAAGTAGGCGCAAAATTGCCAGTGCCAAACAACTCTACAGATTCCGAAGCATTGATCAAAAGTTCGCCACCTGCACCACTACCACTTGTTCCCCCTGATATCACAGCCCCATCTTGAAGAACTAATCGCTGTGCCTCAATGAGCAAATTGCCGCCATTGCCAGTGCTGCCTGGAAATACTGTAAAAAAGATGCCACTTAAATCATCTAGAAGCTCAACAGATTCTGAAGCCTGTAGTACGACGTCACCACCATCAATTGCCCCTAATGTGAAATTCAAAATTCCAGATCTGTTAGCGATTTCTATGTTATGACCTCTGGCATTGAGACTGCCACCTGACCCACTAGCATCTAGAATAGACTCTTGACTGAGTCGAATATCGTGGAAGTTTTGCTCATCCTGATAGTCTAATATCCACCTTTGGTCAAGCAGAACTATGCTCACGATGCTATCAGGAGCAACACTACCAAGCTCAATATGTCCTCCGGGTGTTGTTAAATTACCACCTTCAAAGAGTAGCTCGTTACCGATAAAAGCGATTGTTTGGTTAGGCTGAACAGATAATCCAACTGGATCGCCAACAAAATTAACAGCACCTGCAGGACTGGCATTAGAGCGATTAATAATTGGCCCTGCGATATTTCCAAACTGAAGGCCAATAGGCATACTAATACTCAACAGTGGAGACTCCATCGGAGTTTGGGTTGCACTGAATTGTTCACCGTTGGGAAAAAGCACATCTTCCGCAGTGCTGGCCAGAAAAGAGCCCCCGATCTCTAAAGATGCGTTAGGGCCAAAAATAATACCATTGGGATTGATAAGGAAAAAATTAGCACCACCAATTGCTTTGATAGCACCGCCGACATCGGAAACTGAGTTGCCTGTGACTAAACTGAAAATATTCTGGACTGACGTTCCATCAAAAGTTACGGAACCGGCAGTCGGAATAGAAAAGCTAGAGAATCGGTGAAGTTGATTGCCGTCAATCAAAAGCCCTCCGTCAACCACAAAATTTGTAGCGTCGGTTGAGGAAACTATGCTATTGGTTGGTGAAATATTATCTGGTGTTACT
Organism: Cyanobacteria bacterium P01_G01_bin.38; assembly: GCA_039180385.1. Classification (GTDB taxonomy): domain Bacteria; phylum Cyanobacteriota; class Cyanobacteriia; order Phormidesmidales; family Phormidesmidaceae; genus SIO4C1. Next base: position 11,061 of record JBCDDJ010000079.1, read on the forward strand.
TGACCATAGACTGTGGATGAAAGCCCTAATGTAGCTAAAAGCGTGCCAAATCCTACTATGCTTTTTCTAGAGCAGAAATTCTCTAAACAATCAACAGGGAAGACCATATTTCCAGTTACTGACCCTTAGCCAGAAAGGCAGTTCAGATCCGAACACATATAAGTAGTCTTCCCTGGATCGAATTCGAGCTAGCTTGCAAAGGCAACAGTCAAATCATTTCTTAATGATGTAAGCTTCTGGGAACCATAGGCAAAAATTCTATCTGAAAAGGGCTTTTCGATCAACCTCAATGCCTTTCAAGAAGAGTATGCAATTGAATAAACGCGTAAATTTATAGAATCCGGCTAATCAAAACCTCGCCAGGACTCGATAAAAAAACTTGCAAAGTCTTATGCTCCATTAATTCGATTAGCACCCCACCCATCCTAAGCCAGGAATCCATCGACAACCCTTATTCTGAGTGCCGGGCTTGGCATTTTCTGTAGATATAACAGTTGTGCCTTTAGTTTCGAAGGCGCTGCTAAACTGCTCGGCTTTGACGGCAGCAGGCAAAGAAACGGTCGCGGAAACGATTGCACCGAGTGCAATGGACGCAATAATGTTGAATTTCATGATGTTCTGAATCCTGATGGTAGTAGTTGTAGCAATGAAACTAAGTGACCCGTAAGAGCGCCCTAGTTTCGTGATGTAGAAAACGCAACACAACTAAATGACCTGTAACAACCCTTTAGCTGTGTGATGTAGAAAATGCACCGAAATCAAGAAACTGTTCAAGGTTCTTAACTTCGCTGAAGCGATATTAAATCGAACGAACTGGACGAGTCTAGGGGGGATATGTGGGAAAACACTTACGTGCGTAGAGTCTCACAGATCTTGACCCCCGTGAGATTACGGATAAAACCCAATAGATGTCCTAAAGTCATATCGGCTAAATGGCTTACAACTGCGCATATTCACCTGCAGATACCTGGATTTTTGAGTACAGGGGTAAATGCTCTGGCGGCAAGTATTAAGATTTACTCATTAGAAAATCTAATGTCCGCAATTTTGACTTTTTGCGTATTTTTACGTACTCTATCTTGCAGATGAAGAGCGATCTCGGCTATTTCACTACCTTAAGTGTTTGATATGTAAGATACACAAAGGTAAATTGAGCTATTCCTAGATAGCTAAAATGTGGCCAAGATTTTGATTCGCTTGATAAATGCAACGAGAATTACGTCATACTGCGGATTTTTATTAGGCCAATTATGTAGTTGAATCTAAGATAAGCGTTTAAATAAATTAAGTGTTTTTTTGACCCGTTGATAAAGGCCATTTAAAGCATCTATCAAATTTGCGAGGATGTACTTTAACTCTCGCGAGCGCTCCAAATCAGGGTGGTAACAGGGATTTGCGTGTCCTTACTGTTTATAGATCGGCTCCGCTATCTCCAAAATGGGGATGTGGGGAGACGAGCATAGCTGCATCTCTACATAAATACATTGATTAAAGGGTGTATCGATACTAATATCGTTTCGTCCTTGGTAGGATATTCAGCGGGAATAAACGCTATGACTCGAAGCAATAAAATTTACCAGATTGCGATCGCAATCGTCTTGGGCAATCTTCTCAGCTTAGGGTTGGGGGTTGCGCCCGGTGTCGCAGATTCTAATGATGGCGAAGAATTATCTCAAGGGCTCCCCGGTCGGCGTATCGGCGGGGGCACTCGCACTCCAGACGCGTCTTTTAGTCTGGAACAGCAGCCTTTAACAGCGCTAATGCCTGATAGCAACTTAGGCATTGTGACGGCAGAGCGCTCAAATTTATTATTTTATGTGCCTCAGTCAGATGGGCCACAAAAGATTGAGTTTGTGTTGCGTAATGCTGACGATGAATTGGTTTATGACACCACTTTTCAGATGTCTGCCCAGGGTGGGATGGTCAGCATGGGGCTGACTGACCCAGATGTACTACCAGAGCTGGCCCTCAATCAAGACTACCAGTGGTATTTTTCAATCATTGCCGACGATCGGGCTCAAGATATTTCCGTAGACGGTTGGGTCCGCCGGGTCGACTTAAATGACTGGCTTAGTCAGCAGGGTTTGGAGCAGAGTTTAGCGGCCCGCATTGCGGAGGCGTCTGGGCTAGAGTTGGCGAGGCTGCTTTACCAAGAAGCTGGCCTGTGGAGTGAGGCCGTTTTGCTTGTCAATGAACTGAGGCTGTCTCAACCTGGCAACCTGGCCGTTTTGGCTGAGTGGGAAATGTTGTTAGAAACGGTGGGACTAGAAAATATCGGCCAGGAAGCGGCCTCTGGGATCTTTTTGGCGCGCCACTGAGGCCAAAGTAGCTTAGGTGATTTTTTGTGCTCGCACAAAGTATTGTTTCTAACATTAGCTCGGTCTCTGATTATGCATTGGCACCTTTATGAATCGAGGCTTGGTTAAACCAAGCCTCGATTTTGAGCTATGAAGCATACCCAATCTACATTTGGGGTAACCGGATGTTTAATCGTAATAAACAAGCGCTACATCAGCGGTTGCCTAATTTTGAAGGATAGGCGCTGGGGTTAGATATTGAGGCGCGTCTTTTAATAAGGCCTCCGCTGCATCAGGAGGGAGGGGTTTTGCAAAAAAGTACCCCTGACCATATTCACAATCTAGATCGCGCAGCTTTTGGGCCTGACTTTTGGTCTCAACCCCTTCAGCCACGACCTTCATGTTCAAGTTGTGACCCAGGGCGATGATCGTTTTGACGATTTCTGCATTCTCGCAGGCCTCTTCCATTCTCATCACAAAAGACCGATCGACCTTTAAGGTATTAATGGGAAAGCGATGCAGATAGCTGAGCGATGAGTAGCCCGTGCCAAAATCATCAATGCCAATCTGGACTTCGAGGGCCCTAAGGCGTACTAGCACCTCAATCGTGGACTCGACATTGTCCATAACGACACTTTCGGTCAGCTCAAGTTTAAGGGCATGCTTGCTACAGTTGGTTTTGCGCAAGATTGCCGCGACCTGGTCAACCAGGTCTGAGGCGACAAACTGCCGCCCCGATAGATTGACATTAATAAATAGATCAGATAAATGAGGAAACTGCTGGTGCCATTGATGGGTTTGGCGACAGGCCTCTTGCAAAACCCAGTACCCAATGGGAATAATCAGACCGTTTGCTTCGGCCAGGGGAATAAAGTCGTTGGGATAAATCAACCCACGCTCGGGGTGCTGCCAGCGTACCAGGGCTTCAAACCCGGCAATGGTGCCATTGGAGAAATCGATGAGGGGCTGGTAGTGGAGTCTTAGCTGCTGCTGCTCAATCGCCTGGTGCAGATCGGCCTCCAACAAAAATCGAATGGAGGACTGAGTCCGCATGCCCGCCGCAAAGATTTCATGGCGGGCTTTGCCCTGTTGCTTGGCGCGGTACATCGCTGTTTGGGCATCCCTGACCCAGTCCTCGGGCGGGTGTTCGTGCTCTGACGTGCTCAGGACAATGCCTGTGCTGACGGTGGTTACGAGCTTATGATTATTAAAAATAATAGGCCGTGACAGTTCTTCCTGAAGCCGATCGGCCAGGGTCGTCACATCCTGGTTGTCTGCAATCTGATTGAGCAAAATAATGAATTCATCGCCTTCGAGACGGGCTAACTTAGCCTGTCTGGGCAGATTTTGCCTGAGTCGCGTCGCTAAGATTCTCAGCAGACGATCACCGACTGGGTGGCCAAAATTTTCGTTGATATCCTTAAATCGATCGAGGTCTAAGAAGAGGACGGCCAGTGTCTGCCGCTGCTGCTTGGTTCGGGTAATTTCTCGTTGCAGAGATTGCATGAACCATTGCCGATTGGGTAGCCCTGTGGTGTTGTCGTGGAAAGTACGGTAGTACTCTTTGTAAGCCAGTACACCGATGCCCGTACCCAGATAGGCGCAGGCAGGTAAGACGACCGGGATCCAAATGGCTTGTCCAAAGAGGATAGCCGTAATGCCCGTGAGCCCCAATAGCCCCCCTATGCCGACAATGCCCAGAGCAAGGGGGTGATTAAGTCGCCAGGTGATCACCCCCCCGGCCAGTGACCAACCCCATATCCAGAGCAGCTCACCGCCCTGAGGCCAAAATCTAAACAGGGGGCGATCGTCTAAAACGGCGCTCAGGATTTGACTCGTTAGCTGGGCATGCATGATCACGCCCGGGATAAAAATCTGCTGATCTTGGCTCGAGGTGTAAGGGGTCTGAAAAAGATCTTGTTCGCTGGGGGCAGTGGTCCCAATCAGGACGATCTTGTCGCGTATCCACTCAGGCTCAAAGTCACCGGCTAAAACATCCGTCAGGGACAGCTGCCGCGCCGTGTGATCGGGAGAACGATACTGCAGTAATATCTGATAGCCCGCTGTGTCGATGTGATGATAGCCGCCTGCGTCGGATTTGAGGCGGGGGAAGGTGGCCTCTCCTAGCTCAATTGCGTTTGGCTTAAAGGTGGGCTCAATATCTTGCTCAGCCAGATATCGTAAGCTCAGTCGCAGAGACAAGGAATAAAATTTTTCGTCGCCCAGGGCGGCAAACATCAGGTAGCGGCGAATGACGCCATCCATGTCAAGCACAAAGTCGTTAAAGCCAACCTGCTCGGGGGCAACGCTGGTGGGGGCCGGGACGCTGTTTTTGCCATCGTCATCAATCAGCTTGGTGATGACGATGGTGTTATCAGCTTGCAGCTGCCGCTCAAGTTCACGGGTGCCAGGGGGATAGGGCTTATCTCGGTAGAGGTCTAGGCCGATGGCGGCCGGTTCGTGCTGCTGCAACTGGGTGAGGAGTTGCGCTATGAGCTTGTCCGATAGGGGCCACTGCACTTGGTTTTGGATATCGTCTTCACCAATACCGATAATCAGCAGGCGGTCGTCAATATTCGTATTGGACTGCGATCGCACCCAGTGATCGTAAACAGCCAGCTCAAGGGATTGAAAACTGCTAAGCTGATTTATCCCAACTAGCAACCCAGGGACCAGTAAACTGATGAACAGATAAGCATGGCGATTGTGAAACTGGATTTCACCCAGCTTAAATCTCTGGCTAATGGATAGATGTTTGAAAATCCTTTTTAGATGGGTGAAAGTCACAGCAGTCGTCGTGCGGATAAAAGGGCTTTCTGATGCATAGAGTACCCAACTGTGCGGATAGGCTCGAGATGTTTGAGGATTTCACCCGTTTACTCATACAGGCTAAGCTCAAAGGCATCGATATCCATGGTACCGCTGAGGGACTGACGCTGGATGAGCTGATAGCGACTAGCCAGGGTGGTTTCTATCGCCTGCTGGATTTGCTGAGTCTCAGCCTCGGTTTTGGGCACTGACCACACCGGGTCTTGGGCATTGAGCCACAGCACGCGATCATAGTCGCCCTGGAGTGCTTGAGTCAGGGCATCTGGCAAATCTTTAGGATGGGTCGCCAGCATATCTGCCGGATAGTCAGGGTCGATGTAGTAGCTCAGCCGTAGCACGTTGCCCCAGGCTTTGGAGTTCATCACGACCAGGGTGGACTGGTTGGGGGTAGCGGCCACCCAGTCATTGACGGTGTGGAACATGTTGCGATCGCGCAGGGTCAAGTCACCCACCCCCACCGCCAGATAAAGCGTCAGCAGGGCCAAGCTCAACGGCATCTGCCAGCGCCTCGACACCCGCGATAGCCAGCTGGCAATCAGCAGCAAACAGCCAGGTAGGGCAACCATGACAGAGCGCCCCCAGCCAAACCCCACGGTAAATTTATGGGTGGCAATATCCAGGCTCAGGGCAATCAGCAGAGGCAACACCCCTAAAATAAACCCCACCGTCAGCAGATGATATTCTCGCTGGCGGTAGAGACCGATGAGGCATATCAGTAAAAAGAGCATCACCCCAACCCCGGCCACAACGGCAGTGGGCTTAATCGAGGCGTCGATCGGCAAAAAGCCAGTGCTCCAGTGGCCGAGGAGCAAGTGGTTAGCCAGGGTCTGGGCAATATCTTGCAAATGGCGATAGCTGGTCGTCAGCCAGCCACCGGCGGCAGAGATCTGGCTGAGCACGTCGCTCCGATTATTGGCCTGTTGCCGGGTACCCCAAAAAACCCACGGTAAGGTCAGGACCACCCCGGCGGTGAGGGTGAGGCCATATTGAAACCAGTGTCGCCGACCGACGGTGAGCACCAGCACCGCCAGCGCCAGGAGAATGTAAGCAAACAGGTATTGCGACATCAGCCCCGCAGCGACACAGAGGGCCAGGGCCGCCATTAGTAGGTAGCGCTGTAGGGACACAGCGCTACCTACTAATGGCGCATTTGATTGCGAGTCGCCTATGGATAGGTCTGCTCGCCGATCATGTGTCTTGTCAAGCTTGATCAGGGCTAGCAAACTCCACTCGCTCAACACAGCCCACAGCACCAGCAGGGTATACATTCTCAAGTTGAGCGAATGGGAGAGAAAGAAGGGGTTAAGGGCCATCAGGGCCGCCAGTAGCCAGCCCCCCTGCCGACCCAGCAGCAGTTTGCCCAGTCCGTAGCTGCCTGCGATCGCACCCAGACTGCTAAACACCACCAAACTACGCATGGCTGCCACCCCATTGCCTAAGCCCCGCATCCAGAAATGCTGCCCCAGATAAAACAGCGGTGGATGGGGGTCTCCGAGGATACCTTTGAGCAGATTTTTAACGGTCTCCACCAGCCCCGTATCCGTCGGGATACTCAGCAGGCGCGTGTACTCTTTGATCGCAATGGGAACCGCCTCCGGATTTTTGAAGGCGAGCCGCTGACCCGAGGAAAGTAACACAGAAAGCACCTCGTCGTACCAGAGTTCATGGCGAGTGAGGCACAAAAATCGGATAGCAATCCCAATGAAAACGCCGAGGATCAAGCCGGGGATGAGAATAGGCGATTGCTTGGGCAGGTTCATCGGTGAGTAAAGTGGGTGGGCAAGTTGGAGGACCTAGGCATAGGGTAGTCAATCTATGGGGTTAAACATACCCATCAACCAGGCAGTATTCACAATATTCATTAATATTCGAAAAGGTTAAGTCAACTTTTTGGATTTTTGAGGCTGTGTCCCAGTTGATGTGGGTAATTAACGAGCCAGGAGATGTTCTATTTCTCTTTTTTAAATCTCTCTTTGGCGGTTTGAAAGGCTTCTTCCATAACAGCTTGGATGCGTTGGGGGTCAGGTTTTTTGCCCCCCATCAGGTCGCCAAAATAGACGCAGGCTCCTTCGCCCAGTGCCCAGGTGTAGGCAGCGGCCCAGGAGGCGGCGATCACGCTGCCAAGGCCAGGGACAAATTTGATCAGCTCACGACCCACGGCCTGGGCGAGAAACCCGCCTGCGATCGCACTCACCACCCCTCCAGCTTGGGACAGCGACAGCGTTTGC
>JBCDDJ010000080.1:0-18272 GCA_039180385.1 Cyanobacteria bacterium P01_G01_bin.38
GCCCAGGCGTGATCAAGCGATGTCTGACAAGTCCCCATCTAAGCCTACCTCTGACCCAAAACCTCAAGCCAAAAAACTACCGCTGCGGGCGGTGCTGGTGATCCCGTTTATTTTGCAAATTGCAGCGGCAGTGGGTCTAACTGGATACTTTTCGCTCCGCAATGGACAGCGGGCGGTTAATGATTTAGCTTCCCAACTGCGGAGCGAGATCACCCATCGGATCGAAGAACGCCTGATCGATCATGCTGAAATTCCCCATTTGCTCAATCAGATCAATGCAGCGGCGGTGCGTCGGGGTGAGCTGAGGACCCAAGACGCACTGAGCGAGCTGTATCTGTGGGAGCAGATCCAGTATTTAGACGATGTTACCTGGCTATACGTGGGGGGGGAGCGCAGCGGGTCGTTTCTCGGGGTTACCCAAACCGCCGAGGATGAGTATCTGGCGGTGATCAACGATGCGTCTTCGGGATTTAACGGTCACTACTATACCCTCAATGAATTTGGAGAGCGCAATGAACTGGTGCGGGTCACCCCCGTAGATTACGATGCGCGCACCCGTCCCTGGTATCAAACGGCGGTCGAGGCCGAGAAAGGGGTCTGGAGCGATATCTACCCGGCGTTTGGGTTGCCCCAGCTGATTTTGAGTGCGGTGCTGCCGGTCTATGATAGCGATGGCAGTCTGCTGGGGGTCACCGGGGTAGATTTGTCTTTGGATGATATCAGCGAGTTTTTGCAAAGCCTCAGCATTGGGGAGTCGGGGCAGGCTTTTATCATGGAGTCGTCGGGCCTGATGGTGGCTAGCTCAACCGGCGAGAAACCTTATAAAAATGGGCCAGATGCGCAAAATTTGGAGCGTATTGCCGCCACTGAGAGTCAAGATCCCCTCACCCAGGCAACGGCAGCGTTTCTCACAGACCAGCTTGATCTCGAGCAGTTTGGGGGCCATCAACAGCTCAATTTTCAATTTGATCAGCAGCGGCAGTTTATCCAACTCTCTGCGTTTGAAGATCAGCGGGGGATTAACTGGTTGACAGTGGTGGTACTACCTGAGGCGGATTTTATGGCCCAGATTTGGGCTAATACGCGCACCACGATCTGGCTGTGTTTGGCGGCCCTTGCGATCGCAGCCGGGTTTGGCTTTTTTTCCACCCGTTGGATTATTCGCCCCATTCTCCGGCTGAGTAACGCCAGTCAGGCAATGACTCAGCAGGTCCGTACCCCTCAAACCCAAGCGACCGAGCAGCGCATCGGGCCGATGGGGATTCGAGAACTTGACGTCTTGGGTCAGTCTTTTAACCAAATGGCCGATCAGCTACGTCGCTCCTTTGGCACCCTGGCAACCAACAATGAAGCCCTGGAGGCTCGAGTCGCCCAAAGAACCACTGACCTACAAAAGGCTAAAGAGAGGGCCGATGCCGCCAACCGTGCCAAGAGCGAATTTCTCGCTAACATGAGCCACGAGCTGCGCACCCCGCTCAATGCCATCCTCGGTTTTACCCAATTACTATTGCGCGATCGCACCCAGCCGTCCGAAAACCGCAACAACTTAGAAATTGTGAATCGCAGCGGAGAGCATTTGCTCAATCTCATCAACGACGTTTTAGAAATGTCCAAGATTGAGGCCGGTCAAATCTCTTTGAATGAGTCAACGGTTGATTTAAAGCGGTTTCTAGAGACCCTGGAAGCAATGTTGAAGTCGCGGGCCACAGCCAAAAACTTGTCGCTCACCTTTCGCGTTGAGAAAGCTGTGCCTCAGGCGATCCGCACAGATGAGGGGAAACTCCGCCAAGTCTTAATCAATCTGTTGGGCAATGCCATCAAGTTTACCCAACAAGGCAAGGTTACCCTGCGGGTAAGCCTGGGTGAATCCTTGATTAAAGGCCAGCAAAAATCCCGAAAATCCAGAGCTTTGATTTTTGCAGTCACCGACACTGGCCCCGGCATTCCTGCCACAGAGCTAGACAATATTTTTGACGCCTTTGTGCAGGCCAAAACCATCAAGCGCAGTCAGCGAGGTACCGGCTTGGGGTTAGCCATCAGCCGCCGATTTGTCCGTTTACTCGGGGGCGAACTGGTGGCGACCAGCAAATTGCGCAAAGGCAGCACCTTCTCCTTTGATATCCCCCTGGTGGTGGCCCAGGTTCAACAAAAACCTGACCCTCAATCCACGCCTCAGGTGGTGGGCATCGCGGCAAACCAGCCCAGCTATCGCATCCTGGTAGTAGATGATCAGCCAGACAACCGATCGGTGCTATGTCAACTCCTGACCCAGGTGGGCCTAACTGTCCGTGAAGCCGACAATGGTCAAGCCGCTGTGGATAGCTTCAAAGCCTGGCATCCGCATCTGATCTGGATGGATATGCGCATGCCCGTAATGGATGGATACGAAGCAACACGACAGATTAGAGCGCTGACGACGGGAAAAGAAGGCGAAAGGCGAAAGGCGAAAGGCGAAAGGACTTTGGAGACGGTGGATGATTCTAATTCCCCTTCGCCCTTTTCCCTTCGCCCTTCGCCTATCATCATTGCCCTTACCGCCAGTGTTTTTGAAGAAAAGCGCGAGCAGGTACTAGCCGCGGGTTGTAATGATTTTGTGCGCAAGCCCTTTCGAGAGGCGATTATTTTCGAGAAAATGGCTGAATACCTGGGTCTGCAATATGTTTACGAGACAGCACCCGCTGCGTCCGCAGCGTCTTTGTCCCCAGATTCACCGGTAGCCCTGCCACCCGCTCCCGCTTCGACAGCAGCGGGTTGGGTCCCCATTATCGGCGGCAGTCAGGTCGGCAGTAGTCAGATCCCAGAGAAAACCCTGGTGAAATCACTCAAACGCTTACCGTCTCAATGGTTAGCTGAGCTACACCGGGCCGCGATCGCAGTGGATCGAGATTTGATTTTGCACCTGGTTCAACAAGTTCCCTCCTCAGAGCAGACCCTGAGCGATCACTTGACCAGCCAAGCCAAGCAGTTTGAATACGATGCCATCCTGAAATTGATTCAATCAGCCGTCCGCGACCCGGTTTGATGGGTTCCCCAGAACACCGTAAAAACTCTGATGAATAAATATTTGTGAGGTAAATCTAAAATTACGTGACTGATTTTCTAGGGGGGGTCCACAAAATTTTATGCTTAATAACACCTCCACACACCACGCAAACCAAGAGCTGTGATCAAACCTAACGCTTCTCACCCTTACCAAATTCAAGATCATGAGGCGTTTGCCCTCAATGATCCGAACCAAGCCTGGCAGGTTAAGTCTGGGCATATCGCCCTGTGCCGGGTTGCCCTCAAAAATGGCAAACCCACCGGCCAACGCCAGTGCTTTTTCACCGTCAACCCCGGCGAAGTCGTGTTTGGGGTCACCCCCCAAGATAGCGAGCTGGTTGCGATCGCCCTAGAGCCTACGGTCGTGGTCCCCGTTTAGAGTCAAGACTTCAAATAATGGTACGATGCCACTTACAGCTAGGGGTGCCTGCTTTGGCAGGCTGAGATTACACCCTCAGAACCTGAGTCTGGGTAATGCCAGCGGAGGGAAGCGAAGCTTTTGGAAAGATTGCGTCAAAGCTGACTCACCCAAGGGTGACGGTTTATCCGCGCTAAAACTGCTCTAAAGTCAGCCCTCCTAGCGTCCGCTGTATTTGGATAGAGGAGTTGCATCTGTGTCAATTGGAGCCATCGCCTTACTGGTCACATTGGTGACCGCCGCCGTCTTCACGTTATTAGGGCTTTTGCACGCTAGCCGTCAAACCATAAACCTCGAAAACTACATGGTCAACCGTAACCAGGTCGGGGACAGCCTGGCCCTGGCTACGATTGTGGCCTCGGCGATGGGAGCCTGGATATTGTTTAGCCCCGCCGAGGCCGGCTCTGCCTTTGGCGGTATCACGGCCATTTTGGGTTACTGCATCGGCTCGGCAGGAGCCGTCGCATTATTTGTTTGGGTGGGGCCGCGCCTGCGTCAGCTCATGCCCCAAGGGCATTCGCTGAATGAATATGTCCAATATCGGTATGGGGGAGCCATGTACTGGCTCACCGAGGCCGCAATGGTCTTTTACATGTTCATCTACTTAGCGGCTGAGCTAACCGCGATCGCAAAGGCGCTACAACTGATCGCCAATGTGCCCCTGGGGGTGACGGCTCTGGTGGTGATCACCGCTGTTTTTCTCTACACCACCTACGGCGGCTTGAGCACTACCATCCTCACCGATGCTCTGCAATTTGTTGTGATTGTGCCACTGTTGCTGATTTGTTTTGTGGCCACCTTGATGGCCCTGGGGGGGCCATCCGGGGCGTTTGGCAACCTGGGGAGTGCTCATCCCGAGCTGCTTTCCCTCAGCAATATTGACGGGCTCCGCTTTGGGGCTACCTTGATCATCGCGATTGTCGCTGCTGAGGTGTTTAACCAGGGTAATTGGCAGCGCGTCTATGCCTGCCGCAACAATCAGGTGGTGCGGCGCTCGTTTTTGGGCTCTGCTCTACTGATTTTGCCCATGCTGTTGATTGCTGGGTTGCTGGGCTTGATGGCGGTCCAGTTTGGGTTGCTGGGTGACACTGCCTTTTTTGAGCTGCTCTCGCAGCTGAGCGCGCCTGGCTGGGTGATGATGACCGTGATTGTGTTGGCCCTGGCCCTGGTGATGAGTAGCCTCGACACCCTGCTAAACGGCATCGCTAGCGTATTTACCCTGGACCTGCTGCGGCTAATGCCAGGGCAATCATCTGCTAAAGTTTTGCAAATCTCTCGGGGGTTGACAGTGCTGGTGGGGCTGCCCGCCATTGCGATCGCAGCCCAGGGCTACAGCGTGCTCTACCTTTTTTTTATCGCCGATCTGATCTGTGCTGCGGTCTTGTTTCCAGTCCTCTATGGTCTCTACAACCGCCATGTGAGCAGTCGTACAGCCTTCTCGAGTGCTCTCCTGGGCATCGTAATTGGGCTGATGTTTTTCCCCAAGCCCGACTTCACCCCACTGGTGCCCATCCCCGGTGCCGCCGACTTGCTCAATAGCTTCGCCGCTGCCCTGTTAGTCTCAACCCTGACTACGCTAGTTTGGACGGCCATTGCCCAGCGAACCGGGCGGCCACCTGTTTTTAGCTATGCTCAGCTGCAACAGGCTCAGCCGTACACGAGAGTGGTCGAAGGCAAGAGGGTAGAGGGTAGAGGGTAGAGAGTCAGCTAAGTTAATTTCTAACCCCACGGTTACTCCCTCTCTTGCCCACCACCCACTACCCATTACCCGCTACTTTACTCAACACCTTCCACCGGGCCTGTACATCCGCAATGGTATACACCGATTGAAACTTGAGTCCTTTGTCGGCATAGAGTTCTGCGCCGCCTTCTTGACGATCGACTAGGGCAATGACCTGCTCCACCTGGTAGCCCGCAATCCGAAGACGCTCGATAGCTTTAAAGGCCGACTGCCCCGTCGTCACCACGTCCTCTAAAACAACTACCAGGCTGCCGTCGGGCAGCGTCGGCCCCTCAATGTACGCTTGGGTGCCATGGCCTTTAGCTGCTTTGCGCACAATCAGGGGGGTCACAGGTTGTCCTTGATAAGCGCCGACAACGCTCACCGCCGTGACAATCGGATCGGCCCCCAAGGTCAAACCGCCCACACCCACCGTGCCCGCTGGCAGCATGTCCAAAAAGGCCTGGCCTACCATTAGTCCGCCCTGGGGATGTAGGGTTACCTGTTTGCAATTGATATAGTACGAACTTCGCTGACCGGAGGTTAAAGCAAAATCCCCCTCCCTATAAGCCTTGGTACAAATCAAATCCAGCAGAGCAGACCGAATGTCAGCCACCGTCGCGGTGGTCAAATCAAGCATCGAAATATCAACAGGCTGTGTCATTGATTTCAGTAATTTTTGAGAATTCTCGAGCAACGTTTGCAAATTTTCTGGCACCTAGTAGCATAGAGACTTATCACAATTAAAAAATTGTGGCCTCGAAAAGTTTATCGATTTTTATAGGATGGGGTACTATAAACTCCAGAATGTGAGGATTTTAAGACTATGGGTACAAAGCTTAAGGGTTTATTGATTGCAGCGCTCACAATCTCAGCATCCTCTGTTGCGATCGCTGACGCTAAAGCGCAAGAGGTGAGTGCTGACCAGCCATCTGTGCTGGAGGTCATAGACGATATCAATTACAACCATAGTGGCGACTACTACACTAACCGAGGACTGTTCCGGCAGCTCGACTACATGGTTGGGTTTGGCTGGATTGGCTCAGCCAACTTTCCAGAACTAGAAATGGATCGCGACGCTCAAGCCCTTGAAGAGGCCTATGGTGAGCTTATGTTCTTACAAACACAGAACACAGCAACTATTCGCGTACCTGACCTCCGTAGCCCTTACAACACCTCTGTGCAACTGCTGCCCCTCTCTCAAGTGGGTAGCCGGGTTGTGGGCAGTGAGCTAAACTTTGAGCCCCTTCCTCGCCGATAGCGTTATGCCGATTAGGGCATCTTGATTAACGAGTTCTCTTTGTGAAATTTATTTTCACAACCATTCTTTATTCAGAGGTCAGCGCACATACTGATGCGCTGACCTCTGATGGTTTTTAGGCTGAGAGATGATTTATGGGGCCGCATATTTTGAGAGTAGCCTAGGCAAGCCAGACCTCCCATCGCACGACTTGCGGATGCAGCCCAAAAACCATCCAACCTCTCAAATCCGCAATCTAAGATTGACTTAATCCAGGGTGCAGGAGTTGAACCTGCCTAAGGCGAATTATGAGTTCGCTGCCTAAACCGCTCGGCCAACCCTGGCAATCGGGAAACGTTCATTAAAACGCTCATTGCCCAAAACGTTCGGTGAAATCCACCTGGCTAACCTACGGGTTAAGCCTCTTAGAATTAAGATAGCAAACCCAGTCAAGTAGCAAACCTGGCTTAAACAGGTGTCCGATACGAACGTTCGATCATTAGCTTATCAGATACGATAGCGCTATTGAGATTCAAGGGGTTAGCAACCGTCACACTCCTTTGCGTAATTACCCGCCAGCCGACTTTTCCCAAACTTCGGTTTAGGTGACCTAAGCCATATGGCAGACCTGTCTTCTGAATTCGCATACTTTTAAGGTTCATCCCGTATACTACGGAGATATCTCAACCCTTTACTTGACCCACAGGCAAGAATGAAAATCAATCCTGCGATCGCATTTACATTAATTTTGCTCGCCATGATGGTGGGCGCAGGCATCGTTAGCTCTTCTTGGGGATACGCCTTGGGGCGTCAGGCACTGACCGGGGTCAGGCAACCAGAGGCACGACCGTCTAGCGCCTCCACCGCCAATCGCAACGGGGCCAGCAATGGCAATGACTTTGTCTTGATGAAAGAAGACGAGATTCTCAAAAACGTCAAGGCCCGCATTGAGGGCGGGTTAGAAGCAGCGGAATAGATTGGTTTTAGGCAAGTTTAGAGACAGAATCAGGTGTCGCCACCCCCATGAATCCGCTTGGATTAATAATTCACGTCATCGGCACGGTGCCACTTCCCTTAAGCGGCTCTGAGTTGAGTTTGCGCCTGCTATCGGTTTTTTTGCTGATTGCCCTCAATGCTTTTTTTGTAGCAGCTGAGTTTTCGATTGTGTCCGTGCGGCGCTCCCGCATCAATCAACTCGCCTCCGGTGGAGATGTCCAAGCCAAAACCGTCCAAAGTCTCAAGCAAAGTATTGATCGGCTACTATCAACCACACAACTTGGGATTACGCTCTCCAGTGTGGCCCTCGGTTGGATTGGTGAAGACACGGTCTCAATTTTGCTTTTGTTTTGGCTGCGGCAGTTACCGCTAAGACCAGAAGCATTAGAGTTTCTCTCCCATTCCATCGCGTTGCCGCTAGCCTTTTTAGGCATTGCCTATTTGCAAATTGTCCTGGGTGAGCTTTGTCCCAAATCCTTGGCCCTGATGTACCCCGAGCAAATCGCTCGGGTGATTGGCCCCACCAGCTTAACCATCTCAAGACTGTTTGCCCCATTTATATGGATACTCAACCAGTCAACCCGATGCCTGCTAAATCTAATGGGAGTCCCTGAGCGCCGGGACGAGTATCCCCAACTCACCGCAGAAGAGTTGCAACTAATCATCAGCACCTCGACTGAAACAGCTGGCCTTGACCAAGGAGAGCGAGAAATCCTCAACAATATTTTTGAGTTTCGAGATGTGATCGTGGCAGAAATTATGGTGCCTAGGACCCAAATCGCTGCCATTGATAAAGACGCGACCTTGCAAGACTTGCTTAACGAGATGGTCAACACGGGCTATTCTCGCTATCCCGTCGTAGGAGACTCTTTAGACGATATCTGCGGCATCATTTACTTTAAAGATTTGGCTAAACCCTTATCAGATCATGATATCCAGCTAGATTCTCCGATTTATCCCTGGTTACGCCCCCCCCGTGTTGTCCCCGAGTCAACCCCCTTAAACGAGCTGTTGACTAGCATGCAGCAATTGGGCCACGCCATGCTGATTGTCGTAGATGACTTTGGGGGCACCGCTGGGTTGGTCACGTTACAAGATGTCACGGCTGAAATCATTGGCGATGTCTATACGGCCCCAGCAGCACCCGCGGAGCAAATTTTACCGTTAGACGCCAATACGGCCCTGGTACCGGCCCAAATTGATATCGAAACTGTGAATGAGCAGCTAGGGCTTGATCTACCCCTCACCGAAAATTATCAAACCCTGGCGGGCTTTGTGATTTATTACCTCCAAAAAATCCCGCAACCCGGTGAGCAGCTTAGCTACACTGACACCCTAGATTTTACGGTAACTGCCACAGACGGCCCCCGAGTAAAACAAATTCAGGTGACCCGCCAAGGCCAACATCTCAAGCAGCCCTCGGGGGCGTATACCCCTAACAAACAACGTCCTGAGACAGTGCCAATGCCTGACCTTTCGACCAGCTCAAGGCAAGCAATTGACACCTAAGACAGCTATAAAATTGACACAAATCGAGACTTCTGCGCCATTATTCATTTCAAAATAAAGGTAGCGAAAAAGGAGATTGCCCTTTGTAAAATAGCCTGTTTACAACGATGATATATTCGCCCAATAGGTGGTTCAAAACATTTTTTAGCAAAGGTTGACGTGGTAATATCTGGTTGATTTTTAAAAATGAAAAAGTCATCCGCAGACTATTTAGGCGGTAGCGGTCCAGGTGAGGGGAGCCCAGGCGTGCAAAAGCAATCATCCGAAGTATTGACTGAGGCCAGTTTTCAACGTGAGCCATCAAAGCTCATTCGGGTCGGGGTGATCGGTGTGGGTAATATGGGTCAGCACCATACCCGCGTCCTGAGTCGTCTTAAGGATGTAGAACTCGTCGGCATTTCAGACATCAACATTGAGCGGGGACTAGATACCGCCGGTAAGTATGGAGTGCGTTTTTTTGAAGAGTATACGGAGCTGATTAGCCATATTGATGCGGTTTGCATCGCGGTACCAACGCGATTACACCGGACTGTGGGCACAGCCTGCCTCAAAGCAGGGGTGCATGTTCTGATCGAAAAACCCATTGCCGCCAGTATTGCTGAAGCCGAGTCCCTAGTTAACGCCGCCGCAGACTCCAACTGTATTTTGCAGGTCGGGCACATTGAGCGATTTAATCCGGCCTTTCAAGAGCTGCACAAGGTTTTAAAGACTGAAAATTTACTGGCCTTAGAAGCACGACGGATGAGCCCCTACGCTCAACGGGCCAACGATGTCTCGGTGGTGCTCGATTTGATGATCCACGACATTGACCTGCTGCTTGAGCTGGCTGATTCACCCGTGGTCAAGCTGACGGCCAGCGGCAGTCGGGCGACTAACTCACCCTATTTAGACTACGTCACGGCAACGTTGGGGTTTGCCAACGGCATTGTCGCCACCCTGACCGCCAGTAAGGTGACCCATCGCAAAATCCGCAGTATTGCAGCCCACTGCCGCGACTCTCTCACCGAGGCCGATTTTCTAAATAATGAGATTTTGATTCATCGTCAGACGACGGCCAATACTATGACCGACTACGGTCAGGTACTTTATCGACAAGACGGCCTGATCGAAAAGGTCTACACCAGTAATATTGAGCCCCTGCACGCTGAGCTAGAGCACTTTGTCACCTGTGTACGGGGCGGCGATCAACCCTCTGTTGGGGGCGTGCAGGCCCTCAAAGCGCTGCGTCTGGCCAGCCTGATTGAGCAGATGGCACTAGATGGGCAGGCCTGGGATGCTAACGGCATTGACCTGGATAGCGAGCTCAAAGCGCTAACGGTGGCGGTGTAATTTAAGCGTATTCCTCACTCAAATAGTCCTCACTCGAACAGATCTGACTATGCGAGGCGCTAGGCGTCAGGAGGGGGGACCGCGGCGGTCTCAGGGGGGGCTAACTGGGCTTCTATAGCGGATTGAATGCGATCGCACACCGCCTGATTGCCCGTGGGACTGAGGTGAATATGATCTCGGTACCAGCCCTCGACAGTCTCCTGGTTGTCAAACAGGCTGAGCAAATCCAGGTAGGTCACACTGTGCTCAGCCGCAAACGCATCCACTCGCCCTCGGGCGGTGACCTCATAGTCCCGTGGCCCGGAGAGCACCTCTCGTTTGAGCGGCGTCATCACCAAAATCAGCTGCCCACCCTGGGTTTCAATCTGCTGCCTAATCTGTTCCACCGCTTCCAGGTTTCTCCCCACACGGTCGCCGGTTTCAGCCTGGATCGCCTTGAGACCAGGGATGGGGGTGGGCTTTTTGAGATAGCGATTGGCCAACTCGGCCAGGGCAAAGCGGGGAGATTTGTCGGGGTAGCTGCGATCGCGACCCACCTGCAACGACGTCGGCTGGGTGGCAAACAAATCGTCCGTATTCAAAACAAGCACTACAATGTCAGCCTCAAACGTCCCAAACCGCTCAAGGTAGGCCTGTTGATTACGCGGTCCCCAGGAGTTGGCCGAGGCATTCAACACTTCGACCGTTTGGTACCCTGTGGGTAGGGGAGCCGAGAGAGAATTTTCTAACAGCGCCGACAGCGTCTGAGTTTGGTCCGTCCACCAGTTGCCATTGACGATCGAGTCACCGATTAAAAATACCCGCAGGGTCTGGGCCGGTTTAGGGGTGTTGACCGGGTGCGATCGCATGGAGTACTGATTAATTTCAATGCGATTGCCAAAGCGACGCAGACGCTGATTAGGGGCCAGCAAGTACCCAATCTTGTCATCCGCCTGGTATAGCGGCGGGTGACCAAACCCGAACAGCCATTGCAGCAGACCCTCTACGATTGCGATGCTTACCCCAATCAAGATGATGCCAATACCAATCACTTTCACAGATCTTTTGTCCAATCTTGACTTAAACCTCAACCCATCTAGCCCCATCGTGCGTCCTGAGGCCCCTGTAGACTTTATTTAGCGTACACAGCCACCCGCTGAAATTTTCACCTGACCACCCCCCTTCACCCACTCGCCCCTTTCCACTCTGACAAATTAATCCTGAATCGGGCAGTTAGAAACCACGGCGATAAATACAAAACCTGCCTGCGCAGATTTCCGGATAAGAGATAAGACCCCAGATAGGCGGCATTGCCCCCTCTGCCGACTTCTGCCTCTATACCCACTCTCACCCTACCGTTCCTTCCCCCCCCAGCCTGGGCATACTGAGGACGTTCTATTTTACGACATGCATCTACACAAGGAGATCTGGGCTAATGCCTCAACTCGTCCCCATCCAGTTAGAAGACGGTTCTGAAATTTATATAGAAGCAACCGACGGTGTCCAAGTGCCCACCCATGGCTCATCGGCTGAACCGGTTGAACAGGTTCGCGGCGGGCAAAAAGGAATCTTTGGCAACGGCTCTCGAGGGGTAACTCATTATCCTGGCAGTTTAGAGGCAGACGCTGACACCGGGGGGAGCACCCTCGTCACCCAAAACTTTAAGGCTTTAGAAAGCACGATTAAAACTTACACCAATCAGACCCTCAATGCCTTTAAGGAATTGGCAACCGCCAATGTCGATAAAGTCACCCTACAGTTTGGCATTCGCATCAGTGGTGAAGCTGGTGTACCCTATGTGACGAAAGGCGCTGCGGAGAGTAACTTAAACATTACGGTGGAATGCTCATTCAAGGATGAGCCGGGAGCCTAGGACATTAAAGCTGGGCGTCTATACCCCCCTAACGCCCAGCCCCTAGCCAATCTGCCCCGCAAGATGCGCTAACACGCAACCCGATGCACTACGCCAATCTAAAATTGAAACGGGTTAAAGGCGTCATTTTTTCTGCCCTTTGATACCTTTTAGGAAGCCAGTTCGGAGTAGAGAATCGGTTATAAAAGATGATTTTTTTCTAAAAAGAGCATGTACCAAACGACCCGAATAAATCCGCTCAACCAGCGAGCTTGGATAGAGAACCAGTCCAAAGGAGAGGCTTTAGGTACATGAAGTTTGCCCGCTTCTGCTAATTGTTTGTTAAGAACAAACTGGTTGAGTTGCACCACAGCTTGAGACGGTGTGGCTTTGATATAGGTCATATCAGGCGAAATATTTGATTGCATGTCGGTAATTTTGTTTAGAACCTGGAGCCTGTAGAACCTGCAAACCTGATAGGGTATAGCCTCGACAGAAGCGATGCATTCATTGAGTATAGCAAGCTACATTTCTACATGTACGAATGGTGCCCTTTTCGGTGTTATTTGTAACTATTCTCTACATTTCAACCAGGCCTGCTCTGTAGATTACAGGGTCAGAATTTCCACTGATTTTGCTTTTTATTTTTTTCGCTGGGCGTTGCAGCCTTGATATTGCTTTGAGGTTCGGCCCGATATGGAGCAGCCTTACTGTGAGATAATGCCTTATCTTTGCAGGAGATATTATGGTTGCCACGTATATTCAAGATGAGACTGAGTTTGATGCACTGCTAGCCAGCGAACCGCTGATGGTGGTTGATTGCACAGCCTCTTGGTGTGGCCCTTGCAAACTAGTGGCCCCACTGATGGATCAGCTCTCAGAAGAATATGGCGATCGCGCTAAGGTCTTTAAGCTCGATTTAGATGCAAATAAGCCAGTGGCCAAGCGATTTGAGATTCGCAGCATTCCAGCGGTGATGATCTTCAAGCAAGGCGAGCTGACCGAGACCGTGGTGGGCGCTAAGCCCTATTCAGAATTTAGTCAGACACTGGCTAAATATTTGGAGTAAGGGGGGGGAGTGGGTAATAAGGAGTGGGCTTCGGCGTGAGCGGTTCGGCTGAGTTCACCGTCGAAGCCTCAGCCGAACGGTTGTGGGGGGTGACTAATGTCTATTGTTGTTTCTGATAATACGCATATCGCCCCCGCAACTGCTCAACCGTCAGTGCCTGGGTCCAGTACTCCACCAGGGCATGACCAAACGCCCAGGCTTGCTTTTCAGCGGGGCCTGCACTCTCAAGCAGCAGGGGCCATAGGGTGAGCAGGTCAAAGGAAAGGGGCTGGCTGTCAGCACTGAGCAGAGAAAACAGCTCGTAGGCCATTTGTAGTTTACCGATGACCACCGGGCCTTGCTCCACCGGGATTTTTTGCATCAGGGCGGTGGCGAGCAGGTCTGAGCCGGTCATCATCACCGAGAGATAGCGTAAGATTGGGCTTTTGATCAAGGTGGTGAGCCCCTGAGCTGTTGCCATTTGGAAAGTGTAGCGGTCAATAATCTTAGCAGCGGCGACGGTGCGGGCGTCTTGATTCCGCAAAAAGCGGGCCAGCCGTAGTTGCTTAGAGCTTTCGATCAAGTCTATTAGGGTCAGGGCCAGACTGTCGGCATTCCAATCAGGGCGATCGCTGGCCCGATCACGGGTAACCAGGGGAAGGATGCGATCGCACAGCTCCCCCAACTGCTCTGCCCGATAAGCCGTCGCCTCGCGGATAGACTCCTCTTTGGGACGCACCCCCTGCTGCCAGTCATAGGGCGGAGCCCACTCGCGAAAGGGCCGCAACCGATCAACCTGAGTGACAATAGCAATGGTGGGCAGGCCCCCAGTCTGTGAGCCAGTCTCCGAGCTAATATCCGCCTGAGCCAGGTCAGTTTTGAGGGTGGTCAGAAAGTCTGCATCCATTTGCAACGCCGGATCGAGGGCCGGCGTGACCAGCAGCAGCAAATCTGCATGGTGAGCAAAGTCGAGCACCTGATCGCGGTAGTCACCCCGATTAACCTGTTCATAGCCAGGGGTATCGAGCAGATTCAGACTTTCCCCCGTCGTCGCCTGCCAGCGGTAGGTGCGAATCTCATCGGTGCTGGGCAACACATCGACCTCGGCCTGGTCTGACTGGAACAAGGTATTGATCAAGCTGCTTTTGCCCGCACCCGTACGCCCCACCAACAAAATATTGACCGGCTTTTGCTGTATCTGCTCAGCCGGTTCTACCCGAGCCAAAATCTCACGAATTGTTTCGGTCTGGGCCTTGGGCAGGGTAGCCGCTTCGCTAGGCGCAAAAGCAGCGGGTAAGTTTGTGCCCCCGTAGAGGGCCACAGACTGCTGGGCCAGGGTCCGCAGGGCTGTTTCGCGCAGGAGCTGGCTGAGGTTAAACAACAGCTGCTGGTTAGCCTGGGTACTCGACCGCTGACTGGCAGTGCGGGCCGCCGCTGCCGCCGGGTTCAGTAACCACTGCGCCCAGTTCCACACTTTCCAGAGCTTGCGGGCAGAGGGCTCAAGCTGCCGATAAACTTCGTAAGCCTGGTAAGCCTGACCCACCGTAACCTGATTTAACACTGGGGCCAGCTTATCCATGGTGCGATCCATATCATCCACAGTGCCACGAATCAGGCCATAGGCCTGGGGCACGTAGATATTCAGCAGAGGGTATTTGACCTCGGGATGATAAACCCGCGCAGCCGTCACCACCACGCTCTGACACCGCTGCCAAAACGTGAGCCAGTCCTCCCAAACCGGCGCATCCTCACGAGCCGCAGTCAAAATCTTCTGCAATTCAGCCTCAATCTGCTGAGTCGGGTCACCACCCATCCCTCTCATCTCTTGAGAAACCGCTTCTAGCTCAGTTTCTAACTCCTGACTGACTTCATCCAGAATACTTTCTACCTGATCAATAGCCGGTTGGGTCCACCTCACCAGCAACCAGCGCCAGCCCACAAACACCAGCACAATGATTGCCCACACCCAATTAATGCCCCAGGCACGAATTTGAAAGCCCGCTGCCGTCATCAGAAAGCCCACAACCAAAATAATCGGAGCGGCTAAGACAGTCCATTGCCAGGGGGTGAGTCGGAGCATTCTGTTAGTCTAGGGTAGAGATGGTAGTAAGAAATTTAGCCATGAGCCTCGTAGTCCCTGACGAAATCTTAACCGCAGCTCGTATGACTGAGGCTGAAATGCGTCAGGAAATTGCTGTCGTGCTCTTTCATAGAGATAAGCTTACGCTTGGTCAAGCCAGTCGATTTGCAGGAATGCACCGCATTGCTTTTCAACATCTACTTGCCAGTCGCCACATTCCAGTACACTACGACACAGCGGATTTTGAGCAAGACATCAAGAACCTGCGGGAGATGGGCAGGCTTTGATCATTGTTAGTGATACTTCACCCATCAATAATCTGGCAGCAATTAACCAACTGCACCTTTTGCACCAACTCTATAGGATAGTTCTTATTCCTGAGTCCGTTTATCGAGAGCTAACTGACCCCAGTTTTCCCGTTGCAGGCGCAACTGAAGTACAAACCCTTGATTGGATTCAAACTCGTGCTGTTAGCGATCGCACAATCATCAAAGCATTGAGCAATGAGCTTGACGTTGGTGAAGCCGAGGCGATTGCTCTGGCAGTTGAGATTCAAGCCGATCGAGTATTGATTGATGAACGTCGTGGTCGGCTAGTGGCAGCCAGATTCAATCTTCGATACACAGGAATTTTGGGAATCTTAGTCGAAGCGAAAAGTCAAGGTTTGATTGCTGAGGTAAAGCCTTTATTGGATGCTTTGATCAACGAGGCTGGATTTTGGGTTGCAAAGCCTTTATACAATACCGTTTTACAGCTTGTTGACGAAATTGACTCCCTCTGATTTTCGGGATTAGCAGATAGGCTTCAAGCACGTCCTAAAAAGAGGCTATAGCCAGCTAACGGTGGAGTGCAGCGGCAGCAAGATTAATCGAACTCAGCACTATGAGCTTTTATCCGTCTAATGCTACGAAGTTATGGGAGGACGGGAAACGGAGAAAGCGAGGAGACGACCATGCAACGGGCGACAGGTTCGATGTCTACTAACATATCGCATCGCTCCTCAACGCAACTAACGCCGATTCGAAAGAAAAGCTTAAAGTCAAAAAAGGGGGCAGCCTACCAGGACTAGAGGACGACTATCCAACGAGCGTCAGTAATGACTACTAACATATTGCATCGCCTCTAGTCTTTGTCCGGCTTCACCTGAACGAATTCTCAGGGAGCAGGGTTTAACCTTTTCCATAATCTTTTCGAACCTGAAGCAGGCGGTAGGTTTCCCCATGATTCAAATAAAACGGATTCTAATCTAACACAATGACAACAGACACAACTACTTCTATTCCTATGATCGCAGGCGCTGCCCCTGCCCCAGATACAAACTCACTCCCAGCTATACCACTCACTGACTATGTCGTCTATGTCGGGATTGACTGGGCTGACCGTAAGCACGATATTGCTCTCTATGACTGCGCCACCGGCACTTGGGGCGATTCCGTGATTCAAAGTCAGCCTCAAGACATTCTCAATTGGGTGAATCAATTGCGTTCGCGTTATGGCACTGGCAAAATCGCCGTTGCCCTAGAACAGAAGCGCGGCCCCCTGCTCTATGCCCTCTGTCAGTATGACAACCTGGTGCTGTTTCCCATCAACCCGAGAACCGTGGCGAACTATCGCAAAGCCTTTCAACCCTCACGAGCCAAGTCTGACCCAGTGGATGCACGCTTGTTGGTGGAACTCATGCAAAAGCATGGCGATAAGTTGGAAGTCTGGAAAGCAGGTTGCCCGAAGCATCGAGCCTTGCGCCAATGGGTTGAATCCCGGCGGATGCTGGTCGGCGAAAAGGTTCGCTTGACTAATCGCATCACCGCCTCACTCAAGTCCTATTTTCCCCAAGGTGCTCGATTGGTTTAAGGATAAGGATACGCTTGTCTTCTGTGAGTTTATCGAGCAGTTTGAGGATGTTAAATCCGCTCAAGCGGCTACGGCTGAAACCTTGACTCAGTTTTTTCGAGACCATCGTGCAGGACGACGCAGTGCCATTGCTCGACGGCTTCAGCAAATTCAAAAGGCTGGCCCGCCGTTGACCGAAGATAAAGCCATTGTCGTGCCTGCAAAAGCACTGACCTTAGGATTGATCGCCTTGCTCAAAGGTGTCTTGGCACAATTGAGTGAATTCAACCGGCAGATTGCTGAGTTATTTGAGTCATTGCCCGATGCCGGTCT
This sequence comes from Cyanobacteria bacterium P01_G01_bin.38, assembly GCA_039180385.1. GTDB lineage: Bacteria > Cyanobacteriota > Cyanobacteriia > Phormidesmidales > Phormidesmidaceae > SIO4C1. The sequence continues at coordinate 17,377 of JBCDDJ010000080.1, forward strand.
ATTTCAAGCCTTACCGGGAGCAGGGCCGCACTTGGCACCGCGACTGTTGGCGGCTTTTGGCGAAGACCGTTCGCGCTTTATTTCGGCGCAGGCGTTGATGAGCTATGTCGGCATTGCCCCAGTTAAGGAGGAAAGTGGTAAGAAACGCTGGGTACACTGGCGCTGGTCTTGTCCGATCTTCCTCAGGCAAACGTTTGTCGAGTGGGTAGATCAGGCCAGACGACTTTCACCCTGGTCGCAGGCATTTTATCTACAGCAAAAGCGCTCAGGCAAAAGTCATCAAAAAGCGATTCGGGCCTTGGCTTACAAATGGGGTAGAGTTCTCTGGCGCTGTTGGCAAGATAGTAAACCCTATGATGAAGAAAAATATCTAGCCGCATTGAGACGCAAGAAATCACCATTAGTCAAGCCATTAGGTGTCCAACAAGAAATTGGACAACATATTTCAGCAGGATAAACAACAGCTGTGAAATGCACAAACAACAACTCGGCAACAACATTAATTGCCCGAGAAAATCCTTTGGGACTGATGATCGATTAATCATCAATGAGTACAAGCAATCACGGACGATTTTGATATCGAGGCTTCAGAGCAGCTTGCAGACTCAGCATCAGATCAGCTTTGATTGCCTAGATAAAGACTGAAACTCAATCAGGAAAAGGGTCTTAGTTTTCCTATTGACCCCGTCGGCCTCAGGGGACTATGTTAGGCTGAAACTCCCGCTAATCTTCTAGTAAGGAGTTAGGCAGATTATCTGGAGTATTCTACAAAGCGGGAAATCAGGTTGTAGATAACGGTGTATCAATAGGCACCTAGGAAAAAAGCGCTGCGGAACCCCCCAGAGCCTGTATCGTACCCTTGCGAATTCAAGTTAGGGAAACGATGAGTCACACTA
>JBCDDJ010000081.1:0-18099 GCA_039180385.1 Cyanobacteria bacterium P01_G01_bin.38
GCTTGACACCCTATCGCCGGGTCGGACCTCCGTCTACGCGACGATCAACTTTGCCCATCACCTGAGTCAGGTTGGGCCCTCCCAGTTACCGCTGTCTAAACAAGATATCAATGCCCTTCTCACCCGTGCCGTCCAGGCTGCCCACGTCCTGCAAGATGCCCGGGCAGAGGCCCATGCACTGGTCCAGATGGGTAAGCTCTATAGCCAAACCGCCCAAAAGCGCGAAGCTCTGACCCTGACCGAGCAATCTCTATCCCTGGCCCGGAGTATTCAAGCCGACGATGTGATTTCGCAGTCAGCCTGGCAGCTAGGCGGCCTGCTCAAACAGCAGGGTAAACGACGGGGCGCAATCGCCGCCTACAGCGAGGCCGTTGAGGCCCTGCAATCGCTCCGAGGGGATCTGGTTGCCGTCAACCAAGATGTGCAATTTTCTTATCGAGAACAGGTTGAGCCTGTCTATCGAGAACTGGTGGCCCTCCTGCTCGAGGAAAAAACCCAGCCCGCCCTTAAGCATGCCCGTGATGTCCTCGAAGCCTTGCAAGTGGCTGAACTCGACAACTTTTTTAGAGAAGCGTGTCTAGATCTGCAAACCAACCAGATTGATCAAATTGATCCCGACGCGACGGTGGTTTATTCGATTATGCTGCCCGATCGGCTCGCGGTGATTTATTCTAAAGCCGGTCAGCCGCTACAGGCCTACGAGACACCGGTTGAGGCCACCACAGTTCAACAAACCCTCCGCAGCTACCTCTCCGCGACCCACCCCTCTGCTGACCGTACCCAGCGATTAGAAAAGGCTCAGCAAATCTATAACTGGCTGATTCGCCCCGCCGAACCCTCCCTGCCCCCTGAGCAAACCCTGGTCTTTGTGCTCGACGGTCTGTTGCGCAATATCCCCATTGCGGCTCTACACGACGGTGAGCACTACCTGATCGAAAAGTACGCCGTGGCCCTATCTCCTGGGTTACAGCTCATGCAGGCCCGAGCACTTGATCAACAAAATATTCAAGCCCTGATAGGCGGCATCAGCGAACCCCGAGGTCAGTTTAGTGCCTTGCCCGCCGTCGAATCAGAGCTGAAAAATATTGCTAACACAGTATCGTCATCCACCCTGCTCAATCAGCGCTTTACCCGAGACGCCATTGTTGACAATTTGAAGTCAGGTGCGGTTGATGTGGTGCATTTAGCCACCCACGGGCAGTTTAGCTCTAACTTTAACGACACTTTCTTTCTCACCTGGGACGGCACTATCAACATCAATGAGCTGTCTGAGATCTTGAGAAGCCGAGAAGACAATCGTAACCAGGCCATCGAGTTGCTGACATTGAGTGCGTGCGAAACTGCTGCCGGGGACGAACGAGCCATCTTAGGCCTGGCTGGACTGGCAGTGAGATCAGGGGCTCGAGCCACGGTCGCCACCCTCTGGCCGATCAAAGATGAGGCCGCAGCCAAAATGATGACCACGTTTTACCATTCGCTGAGTGATACCGCTGTCAGCAAAGCCGAAGCCCTGCGCCAGGCTCAGCTCAGCCTGCTACACGATAGAGATTTTGAAGATCCTTTCTTTTGGTCCGCTTACGTACTCATTGGGAACTGGATTTAAAGCTTTCACCAAGCCGACCAAAAATCCTCACCCTAAAATCCTCATAAATACGGATTGAGTTACAGGTTGTTTTTCTTATGCTACGGGGGTGGGTGAAATCCCGTCGCAACGGATATACACTTCAGGAAAATCATGAGAAAACAAGATGCCTTATTGGCCTGCGCGGTGGGCTACACAATGGGGGCTGTCTTATTGACTGGTACACTGCTGGGCCTTTGTGGTAAACCTGCCCAGGCAGTGCCTTTCACACCACCTACAGATAATTCTACCCCTGCCCGCGGCACGGGTGGCGCGTCTCGCGGCGGTTTGCAGTTTGTTCCCCTTTCTGACAATTCTGCCCCTTCGCGCAGTACAGGTGGCGCGTCTCGCAGTAACGTGCAGTTCATTCCCCCCTCTGACAATTCAGGGTTAGGGCGCGCCAGTGGTGGAGCCTCCCGCAGCAGCTTTAACTTTATTCCCCCAGCTGATCAACCCTCGCTGGGGCGCACAAGCGGGGGCGCGTCTCGCAATGACATCAACTTTGTCCCCCCTGCGGGTGAGCCATCCTTAGGCCGCACGACTGGCGGCGCATCCCGCGATACGGTCTTTGCGCCCCCCGCTGACAACGCGTCTCCTCGGACGACCGAGGGCGGGGCATCTCGCACCAACGACTACGGCGTGGTTAATGAGCTGCTTGATGCGTCGGTGGTCTCCATGCAGGCGATTACCCCCGATAACTTTTATGGGTTAACCTTCTCGGCTCGACCCACTATTTTGACTTATTTGCCTGCATCGCCCGCGCACACTGCGATCTTTAGTCTCAAAGACGAGTCGGGTAATTTGCTCTATAGTCAAGCGATTTCCCTGAGCGGCAACAGTGGCATTTTACCGATTCAGATGTCCGCTGATGCCCCTATCCTGGAGGTGGGGCAACACTATCACTGGTTTGTCACCCTGCAATTTGACGATCAAATCACCCCGGCTAGCCCCTTTGTCGATGCCTGGATTCAGCGGGTAGCACCGACGGCTGAGCAGGCTCAAGTCCTCGCTGCTAATACACCACCGCTACAGGTGGCAGAGATGTTAGCTCAGGGCGGGGTTTGGTATGATGCAGCCGCGACACTCTCAGGGTTGCAGGCTGATGCCGACGAGTCAACGATCTCGCAGCATTGGGCAGAGCTGCTGACCTCGGTTGGCCTTGATGAGATGGTCGATGTGCCAATGTTGACCGTTAACTAAATCTGGGCGATTACCCCGTATTAGCGGTAAATCACGACATGGACAACCCAAACATTTTTAATTAAAAGCCCTTCACACTTCAAGCTTGGCTGATTTTAAGTTTGTCGGATGGGAAATATCTCGGTGTAGGGATTTGATAGTATCAGATCCCTACTTCTTTTCAATGTCTGCATCTTGCAGTATCCACATCAGACGATGGTCGCCAATCCGTTAGATCACCGTAGATATCAAGGGAATACTGTATTTGGAGCGTCTTTTCTGCCTTGAGATATCCCATCTCCCAGAGATATGTGGCAACGTATTAAATATCAACTACACCAATCTAAAATCGCCTGGGGGGTTGCCTCCAGCGTGGCTATCGCGACCGTTATCGCCAGTTCCCTAGGGGCCTTTGACTTACTAGAGTGGGCCATTCGAGATGAGCTTTTTCGGCTCCGGTCTAGAGAAGCCACAGAAGACCAAATTGTTGTCGTCACCATTGATGAAAGTGATCTTCAATCTATCGGTGACTGGCCGATCCCCGATCAAACCTTGGCCGAGCTTTTGCAAACCATCCGAGACCAAAACCCTCGAGTCATTGGGATGGATCTGTATCGAGATATTCCAGAGGAGCCGGGGCATGCCCAGCTACTCGAGATATTTAAATCTACACCGCAGCTAATCGGGATAGAGAAAATCTCGACGGGGCGAGTGCCGCCGCCGCCGATTTTAGGGGAGGCTGGGCAAGTAGCCCTGGCGGATCTCGTCCTCGATAGCGATCAGGCCGTGCGGCGCGGCTTGCTCTCCGCCGAAGATATCCAGGACGGCACGATTAAAGCTGGGTTGGCGGCCCAGGTGGCTCTTCGCTACCTGGCAGAAGATGGCATTACATTGGCAGTGGCTGATGAGACCCAAAAGGTGTTTCGGTTGGGCCAAACTACTTTCAAGCCTATGCAGCATGGGGCTGCGGGCTATCCTAATCGTGAACTCGGGGGCTATCAAATCCTGATGAACTGGCGAGGCCCCGAAACCGCCTTTCTACAGGTGTCGATGCAGGCGGTATTAGAGGGTCAGTTCTCACCTGATTTGATGCGCGATCGCATTGTCTTGATCGGGTCCACTGCAACCAGCACCAATGATTTTTTTGAAACCCCCTATAGTGGCACCTCATGGCTAGGAGAACCCAAACCCATGCCAGGGGTGTTTGTCCATGCTAATTTAGCCAGTCAGCTGATTCGCGGAGCCCTGGAGGGTCGGCAAAATCTACGCGGATGGTCGGCCACTCAACAACACGGCTGGATTGTTTTTTGGGCACTGCTGAGCGCGTTTGGCAACGGGTGGTTAGAACGTCACCGCCATCGGAACGGGTTGAAACCTTGGTCGATGACCGCAGGTGGGGTGAGCCTCTTTTTGGTAGGTGCCTATTTAGCCTTTTTAGGGGGTATTTTAGTGCCGATTGTCCCCCCCGTTACAGCTGTTGTCGTGAGCGCAGTGGCCACCACGAGTCTGGTTAAAAAGCAGCAGCTTCAGCAAGCCAACCAACAGCTCCGAGACTATGCTGAGACTCTGGAAGTCAGGGTTGAAGAACGCACCCAGGAGTTGGCCGCCGCCAAGCAGGCTGCAGACGCCGCCAACCAAGCCAAGAGCGATTTCCTGGCCAACATGAGCCATGAGCTGCGCACTCCCCTTAATGGCATTCTAGGCTATGCCCAAATCTTGCAAAACAACTCAACCTTGACCTCAAAAGAACAACATGGCATTGGGGTGATCCATCAGTGTGGGACACACCTACTGACGTTGATTAACGATCTATTGGACCTGTCTAAGATTGAGGCGCGAAAACTGGAGTTATTTCCCAGTGATATCAATTTTTCCTTTTTACTATCCGGGATTGCCGCAATTTGTCGAGTTAGAGCTGAGCATAAAGGCATTGACTTTAAAGTCTTCCTCAGTGACGATTTGCCTAAGATCGTCCAGGCCGATGAAAAGCGTTTACGGCAGGTCTTTATTAATCTGATTGGCAATGCAATCAAATTCACCGATTGCGGCAGCGTGACATTCAAGGTTGAGCTGATTGAGAACCTCGTCTGCAACGACGAGGCTGGCGTTCTTTCAGTCGCCAAGATTCGCTTCTCGGTCAAAGATACCGGCGTTGGCATGTCTCCCGAGCAAATCGAGAAGATATTTTTGCCGTTTGAGCAGGTGGGTGATAACGCTCGAAAATCTGAAGGGACCGGTCTCGGCCTGGCCATTAGTCAAAAAATTGTCAAACTGATGGGGGGGCAATTGGCCGTTCGTAGTCGGTCAGGCGAAGGGAGCTTATTTTGGGTTGATCTCGAGCTGCCCGCGCCCGCGCTGACGAGTCAGTTTGCAACTCAAGCTCAAACACCGTTCACCAATCGGCCTCAAAAAATTGTGGGCATTCAATCTGGGGCACCCGCTGTTTTAGTGGTGGATGACCATGCAGACGATCGCTCGTTGCTGGTCAATTTACTCCAGTCGGTGGGCTGCAAGACCTGGGAATCTGACAACGGTCAAACAGGGCTTGATGTAGCCAGTCGCTGCCTGCCCGATTTGATCATTACCGATCTGGCGATGCCCACCGTGGGTGGGATTGAGTTTATTCAAAAAATTCGCGCCCATGCTGATTTAAAGACCGTGCCAGTGCTCGTAGCCAGCGCCAGCGTCTTTGACACAGATCGGCAACAGAGCCTGGCGGCAGGGGCAACGGACTTTTTTGCAAAACCGATTGTGTTGGATAATCTCTTGACGGCCTTACAGCAGCAGTTACAACTGCAGTGGCGATATGCTGAGCAACGCCGATCTCAGACGCTATCTGTGGAGTCGTCTAAGGCGACGCAATCGATGACGCCACCCGCTGCAGACGTGTTAGCGCAACTCAATGAGTTTGCCAAGATTGGGAACCTCAAAGGCATCAGGGGCATTCTAGAACAACTCGAAGTCAACCAGCCTCATCTCTCTGCCTTTAATCAAACATTGAGAAAGTTAGTGGACAGTTTTCAAATCAAGCAAATTAAAGACTTTTTAGGTTCGCTCACATTGGCAGAAGAGGTGCATTATGAAATTGATTGAGCCCAATGACATCTCCATTTTGATTGTAGATGACAACCCCACTAACCTTCAGGTGCTGTCTGAGGCCATCGATAGTCATCGTTGGACGGTCTTACTGGCTGTGGATGGTGAGTCTGCCATTGAGCAGAGTGAATATGCCCAACCCGATTTGATTTTGCTGGATGTGATGATGCCCGGCATCGACGGCTTTGAAACCTGTCGTCGGTTAAAGGCCAATGCTAAAACCTGCACAATTCCAGTCATTTTTATGACGGCTTTGTCAGAGACCTCAAACAAGGTTCAAGGACTAGAGCTAGGGGCGGTGGACTACATCACTAAACCCTTTCAACAAGAAGAGGTGCTGGCTCGGGTTAACCTGCATCTAAAACTGCACCATTTAAATCGCCATCTAGAATCTCAAAATGAGCAGCTGCACCAAAGCGAAGCCCAGCTACAGCAGCTCGCCCAGGAGTTAGAGCACCGGGTTGAAGCCCGAACGGTTGAGCTGTCAACCTCGCTAGATCAGCTTAAAGAGGCTCAGCTACAGCTGGTACAGCATGAAAAGATGTCAACCCTAGGCAATATGATGGCCGGGATTGCCCATGAAATCAATAATCCAGTTGGGTTCCTCTCGGGCAATTTGCAACCTGCCCAAGATTATGTCAACGATCTCTTCGGGTTAATTGATCTCTATCAACAAAAGTATCCAACCCCCGATGCTGACATTGAGGCAGAGATCGATAAGATTGATTTGCCGTTTATTCGAGAAGACCTGATTAAGCTGCTCAAATCTATGGCGACTGGGGTAGAGCGCATCGGCAATATTAGCACCAGTTTACGAATGTTTTCCCGAGCTGACAAAGCTCATAAAGTCTTGTTCGATCTCCATGAGGGGCTAGACAGCACTCTGTTGATTCTCAAGCATCGACTCAAAGCAGATGAGAAGCGGCCCGCCATCAAAATTATCAAACAGTACGGAGAAATCCCGCCGATTGAATGTTTTGCGGGCCAGCTCAATCAGGTTTTCATGAATTTGCTCGCCAATGCCATTGATGCCCTGGATGAAGCCATCTCTAATCGCCCTGGAAATACTTCAGAATCGCCCGCCAATCAAATTACTGTCAGCACGCGATTCAAGGCTGAACAGCAGCGGGTGCAGATTACTATTCGCGACAATGGCATCGGTATGCCCGCAGACATCCGTCAGCAAATTTTTGAACATTTGTTCACGACCAAAGCTGTTGGCAAAGGGACGGGGCTGGGGCTTGCGATCGCACGCCAAATTGTTGTAGACAATCACGGCGGCAAGATTGAGGTTGAGTCCACCGTTGGAGAAGGCACCGAGTTTGTAATTAGCTTACCCGTCTAATTTGCATGCAGTATTAAGTTGGCTCTGTATGCAGGTGAGTCTCCAGGGAGATCGGTCTGAGCAACCCGACCTTGCTCAATCAGTGCTCTTAAACCTTTGACCACCGATGCCCGATTCAGGTTTAGCTGCTGCTCGATTTGCAATAGCCCAGCCTGGGGAACAGTTTGTAAGTATGCGTGGATTAAGTCCTCAGGTTGTACGGCACTAATGGATATCTCTGCAACCGGCTCGGTTGGCTCAGGGGCCTCGACCACGGCTGCCCCAAAGGAGAACAATTCAATCAGATCATCCGACTCATCAGTCCGATCTAGCTGATTAAATAAGGTCCACAAAATTTCATTGGCCCCTGATATAGATCGCCCTGCCCGCGAGAGCAAGATGTCTCGGCACACATCCCGAAAATCAGGATTGGCTGTTGAGATATGAATTCCATGCTGTTGAGAGATTTTAGCGATCATCAAACATGGCCGCAGACTGGATAACGCATCCGGTGAAAGCTGTCGCAAAAATTGACAGACCAGCCTCACAATCAGCACCGCTGAGGCTGCATCCAGACCAATTTTTTGAACCAGGATTTGCTGCTGGGTGAGCCCGTCGGGTTCGGGCACGTGGAGGGTGATCAGACGGTCGAGCAAAGCATCCTGGGTGGCATAGACACCACAGTACTCCTCTGGATTAGAGGTAAAAATCACTCGAAAGTTGGGGTGTACCCGCACAGAGTTCGGTCGATTGCCGTTGGGCGGTAGCGTCAATTGTTTTTCTTCTAGCACCGATAGCAAAACGTTGTTAACCTCGGGGCGAGAGCGGTTAAATTCGTCGTAGACCAGCGTAAAGCCTTCACGGCAGGCCAGCGATAACTGGGGCTCAAGCCAATTCAAGCCATCTTCAACTTTGGCGCTGCTATGGATGCAGGGGCTATCGTTGCCAACTAGCATTAGCATGGGTCGCCCAATCAAGTCCGCCAGGTGCATGGCCAGGGTCGTTTTACCCGTGCCCGCAGCCCCTTTAAGATGAATAGAGTAGCCCGCTTGCAGATAGCGCAGGGCTCGCTTAGAGAGCTGCTCGATGGCGGAGGTGTTAACAAACGGATGGGGAAAGGCTTGGGCACTGGTCTCTAACAGCTCTCTGCTTTGGGCCTGCAGCGAAGTCGTAAAGACGGGTCGCTGCTGGGCTGCGTTTACTTTTTCAACAGCCATGGTGTTAAACCCCTATTAAGCGATGTTAAAGATCTCAGAGTTTCTAAGAATCTGGCGTTAGTGTTCCCGGTCGCCAGGGGGCGATCTCAGGAAAGAATAATAGGGAAATCAGGGATTAAATCGTTTAGTTTGTAAGTATGGACCAAACCCGTATTCATCAACTTCTAAAGGACCTCAAAGATGAGGACTCGGCCCTGCGTGAGCGGGCGACAGCGGAGCTTTGGCACATATGGTTTCACCAAAAAGGGGCCTATGGTGCTGAGCAGCTGCTGCGCAGTCAGGCGCTGCTACAGGCGGGCAAGTCTGATCAGGCCTGTGCCCTACTTGATGAGCTAATCTCGGGCCAGCCTGACTTTGCCGAGGCTTGGAACCGCCGAGCCGTTTTTTATTATCTACAGCAGCAATATCGGAGTGCGATCGCAGATTGCGAACAAGTGATTGCCCTGATTCCCCATCATTTTGGGGCCTTGCACGGGTTAGGGCTTTGTCAGGCCTGCGTTGGCGACTATCGATCGGCCATCCAATCCTTTCGTCAAGCCTTAGAGATTCAACCCTTTGAGCTGATTAATCAGCGGATGATTTTAGAATGCACAGCAAAGCTGTAAGTAGTCCAAATTACATCCCATCTGAAAACTTTCCAGGGAAGCATCTCAACCCCCTAAAATAGTTAAAACTGTTACTAAACCGAATCTAAATTCTGGGTTTACGGCGTATGCAAACTCTGACTTCTCCCCCTTCTGTTCCCGCTGCCAATGATGCTCTGATCGAAACTACGATAGTGCGCCGCAAGACCCGACCTGTGGCCGTTGGCGATGTGATCATCGGGGGCGGGCACCCGGTGGTGGTGCAGTCAATGATCAACGAAGACACGCTGGATATAGACGGCTCAGTCGCTGCGATCCGCCGTTTACATGAAATCGGCTGCGAAATTGTGCGGGTGACCGTGCCGAGTATGGCTCATGCCAAAGCCCTGGCCGATATTAGAGAAAAGCTAACGGCGACCTACCAGACAGTGCCCCTGGTGGCAGATGTGCATCACAACGGCATGAAAATTGCCCTGGAAGTCGCCAAGCATGTGGATAAGGTACGCATTAATCCGGGGCTGTATGTCTTTGAAAAGCCAAAGGATGACCGCACCGAATATAGCCAAACTGAGTTTGACGAAATCGGCGATAAAATTCGCGAAACCTTAGAGCCGCTAGTGGTGTCCCTGCGCGATCAAAACAAAGCCATGCGGATTGGGGTCAACCATGGTTCGCTGGCCGAGCGCATGCTGTTTACCTACGGCGACACCCCCGAAGGCATGGTGGAGTCGGCCCTGGAGTTTATCCGGATTTGTGAATCGCTAGACTTTCATAATCTGGTGATTTCTCTCAAAGCATCCCGTGTGCCGGTCATGCTCGCCGCCTATCGATTGATGGCGAAACGGATGGATGCACTAGACATGGCCTATCCGCTACACCTCGGGGTGACCGAAGCCGGGGATGGCGAATATGGGCGGATTAAATCGACAGCAGGCATCGGTACGCTGCTGGCTGAGGGCATTGGCGATACCATTCGCGTGTCCCTAACGGAAGCCCCAGAAAAAGAAATCCCAGTTTGCTACAGCATTTTGCAAGCCTTGGGGCTGCGCAAAACCATGGTGGAATATGTGGCTTGCCCCTCCTGCGGTCGTACCCTATTTAATTTAGAAGATGTATTGCACCAGGTACGGGAAGCGACGAGTCACCTGACCGGTCTAGATATTGCCGTGATGGGATGTATTGTCAATGGGCCTGGCGAAATGGCCGACGCCGACTACGGCTATGTGGGTAAGCAACCTGGCTACATTGCCCTGTATCGCGGGCGCGAAGAAATCAAGCGCGTGCCCGAAGATCAGGGCGTTCAAGAACTGATCAACTTGATCAAATCTGACGGTCGCTGGGTTGAGCCCGAAACAGATATATAGGAGCCATACATGAGAACTTTACGGAAAGTATCGCCATATGACTGAAAGCTAAATTCATAGCCCTAACCCCTAGCTGATTATTGAAATATCGGTTTAGGATGGCTGAATACGCTGGGGAATTGCTAAGCTTCAATGAAAGGTTTAGCAGATTCTCTATAACTCCGTTTAGACTAAAATCACCTAGATCAGACTAAATTTCTCCTCCACAAGGTCTTTATTTTTATGGCAATTAGGAAGCGTGGCCTCGTACTTGGTGCAACGACACTCGCCAGCGTAGCGTTGGTTGTCACGGGGGCCGGTATTCATCTGTCTCAGGGTCAGGCATTCTTTCGGGAAAGCCCCAAGGAGCTGATTGATGAAGTCTGGCAGTTGATTGACCATGAATACGTCGACGAAACGTTTAACGCCCAGGATTGGCAGGCAGTCCGCACTGATTATTTGAATCGTGAATATGACTCTAGCGAAGATGCCTACTTGGCGATTCGTGAAATGCTGGAGCAGCTTGAGGATCCCTACACCCGCTTCATGGATCCCCAGGAGTTTCGCAACATGCAGATCGATACCTCCGGTGAACTTACCGGGGTCGGTATCCAGATTACCCAGGACGAAGACACTGATGAAATCGTCGTGGTCTCTCCGATTGAGCAAACGCCTGCCTTTGAGGCCGGGGTACGCTCTGGAGATATCATTCGGGCCATTGATGGTCAGTCGACCGAGGGCATGGATCTCAACGACGCGGTTAATCTGATCCGCGGCCCGGTTAACTCTGAGGTAGACCTCACCCTAGAGCGCGATGAAGAGCCCATTGACTTCACCTTGACCCGCGCCCGCATTGAGATTCATCCGGTGCGCTACACCTATGAAACGGGCGCAGAAGGTGGGATAGGCTACATTCGATTGACCCAGTTTAGCGCTAACGCAACGGCAGAAATGCGCGAAGCCATCCAAGAACTCGAAGACAGAGATGTGACGGGGTATGTTCTAGATTTGCGCTCTAACCCAGGTGGGTTACTGTACTCCAGTATCGAAATTGCCCAAATGTGGCTCAATGAGGGCACCATTGTCTCGACGGTAAACCGCCAGGGCGTAGTCGATGAAAATGCAGCCAGCAATAAATCCTTAACGGACAAGCCGGTGGTCGTGCTGGTCGACGGCGGCTCAGCCAGCGCCAGCGAAATTTTGTCGGGGGCATTGCAGGATAACGACCGAGCCGTGTTGGTCGGGACGAAGACCTTTGGCAAGGGCCTGGTACAGTCCGTTCGCGGACTGGCCGATGGGTCTGGTGTGGCGGTGACCATTGCCAAGTATCTGACCCCCAGCGGTCGGGATATTAACGAGCACGGAATCGATCCCGACTTTGTCGTAGAGCTTTCTGATGATGAGCGTGAAGCCCTTAGCGACGATCGCGAAAAAATTGGAACTTTAGACGATCCTCAGTACGCCAAGGCCATAGAAGTCCTCAGCGATGTGATTCGTCGCGATCGCGAATCAGCTGCTCTACCCAGCGATTTCTGAGCCAATCTCGGTTTACAGCAGCAAGTCCAATGGGCCAGCAATCCTAGCCCAACCTTTTGCGGAGCAGTGACCCTTGGGCTTTAGTCTGCCTGCAAGAACTAGATCTTTCAACGGTTTCCCCCAATCGGCCTGCGCCGATTGTAGCCTTGGGGGCAATAGCCTAAAAGGCATGGCTGCGCTAGGGCTCCGCTTTGCTCCGCTATTGTACCTGTAGGGGCGGTTTCCAACCGCCCAGCTAAAAGTCGTGCCAGTCAACCAGCGATATGGCTTCGTCAAGGGGTATCTCAGTTGAGAATGGCTGAATGCACGAAGAAGTTGCTAAGCTTCAGAAGAAATTTCGATCGTTTTTGGCAAGTGCGGTTCGGCAGGGGTTAGACTTAGGCCCCTAGATTTAGCCGATTACCAGACAGCAAACCGCACTTGGTGGAGCATATTTTTACCCCATGTCCTTTTACCGTAGGTCTTTTTCTATGGCACTTCAAAGGCGTACCCTCGGGTTAGGTGCAACGACGTTCGCAAGCGTCGTGATGGTCGTAACGGGAGCTGGCATCCACCTTTCACAAGGGCAAGCATTGCTTCAAGAAGGTCCCAAAGGCATCATTGACGAAGTTTGGCAGCTGATTGACCGTGAGTATGTGGATGATACGTTTAATTCCCAAGATTGGGAGGCCATCCGTACTGAGTATCTCAATCGAGAATACGACAACAGCGAAGATGCCTACGTGGCCATTCGCGAAATGCTGGAACAGCTTGATGATCCGTACACCCGTTTCCTAGATCCTCAAGAATATCGCGATATTCAGATCGACACCTCGGGTGAGTTGACCGGGGTGGGTATTCAGATCACCCAAGACGAAGACACCGACGAGATTGTGGTGGTGTCTCCGATTGAGCAGACCCCTGCTTTTGAGGCGGGGATACGCTCAGGCGATGTGATCCGCGCCATTGATGGTCAGCCGGTTGAGGGGATAGAGCTCAACGACGTGGTCAATATGATCCGAGGGCCTGTTGACTCTGAGGTCACCCTGACCCTGGAGCGTGAGGATGAATCACTTGATTTCAATTTGATCCGTGCCCGCATTGAGATTCATCCAGTGCGCTATTCCTATGAAACAGGTCCAGAGGGTGGGGTGGGCTATATTCGCCTGACCCAGTTTAGCGCCAATGCCGCAGCTGAAATGCGCGAAGCGATTCAAGCTCTTGAAGATAGAGAGGTGACGGGATATGTGCTCGACCTGCGCTCAAACCCAGGTGGGTTGCTTTATGCTGGCATTGATATTGCTCAGATGTGGCTCAATAAAGGCACCATCGTCTCAACGGTTAACCGTCAAGGGGTGGTGGATGAAAATGCAGCCAGCAATCAGTCACTGACCGACAAGCCGGTAGTCGTGCTGGTAGATGGGGGCTCAGCCAGCGCCAGCGAAATTTTATCTGGAGCCCTGCAAGATAACGATCGGGCCATCTTAGTGGGCACTAAGACGTTTGGTAAAGGGCTGGTGCAATCAGTACGTGGTTTGGCCGATGGCTCTGGCTTAGCGGTGACCATTGCCAAATATCTAACCCCCAGCGGTCGGGATATTAACGAGTTGGGGATTGAGCCTGATATTATCGTAGAGCTCTCTGATGAGGAGCGTGAGCTATTGGCTGAGGATATCGAGAAAATTGGGACGTCGGCAGACCCTCAATACACTGAAGCCATCAAAGTGCTCAGCGATATGGTTCGCGATCGCGAACCCACGGCTTTTTTATCCAATCGTTTTTAAGCCGGTTTGCACTTACCCGCTCGGATCAGGCCCACTCGACGGGCCATGGCCTCATTTTGGCTGGCGAAGGGCCCCCAAGCCGCCTGCTTTTGGTCATCGGTTAGTTTGTCTAGCTCAGCCTGGGTCACAATGTTGCACTGCCCTGAGCCATCCTGGGCGATATGCCACGGGTCTGTGTCAGATGCGGAGTTAGAGGGAGGTGTGGGAATTTGGGGCATTTTGGCAACCTTTCGATAAGACAGATGTTTAACTCACCCTACGATTCTCTTATACCGCCCCCTTAAATGAGTGCTCCTATCACCCTTAACCCACCGACCATACCCGCTACAATAGGATGCATCCACTATTGTTGATTGACCATGACAGCTGCGGCCCCTGCAAAAACTAAGCCTGCAAAAATTGAATACGAAGCCGTCATCGGCTTGGAAACCCACTGTCAGCTCAGCACTGCGACCAAAATTTTTACCCCCAGCTCGACGGAGTTTGGGGCTGATCCTAACACCCATGTCGATCCAATTGTGTTGGGGATGCCGGGGGTGCTGCCAGTGCTCAATGAAAAAGTGCTGGAATATGCGGTCAAGGCAGGGCTGGCCCTTAACTGCACAATCGCCCCCTATAGCAAGTTTGACCGTAAGCAATATTTTTATCCAGACCTGCCCAAAAACTATCAGATCTCACAGTTTGATCTGCCCATTGCCGAGCACGGCTGGCTAGAGATCGAAATCGTCGAGGATGGTAAATCCGAGCGTAAGAAAATCGGCATTACTCGCTTACACATGGAAGAAGACGCAGGCAAACTAGTGCATGCGGGCAGCGATCGGTTAGCGGGTTCGGCGTATTCTCTAGTGGACTATAACCGGGCAGGGGTCCCCCTGGTAGAAATTGTCTCAGAGCCCGATATGCGCACGGGTAAAGAAGCAGCTGAATACGCCCAAGAGCTGCGACGGATTGTGCGCTATCTAGGCGTCAGCGATGGCAACATGCAGGAAGGGTCGCTGCGCTGTGATGTCAATATTTCGGTACGCCCTGTCGGACAAAAAGAATTTGGCACGAAGGTCGAAATCAAGAATATGAACTCCTTCAACGCGATTCAGCGGGCGATCGACCATGAGATCGAACGCCAAATCACAGCCATTGAGGCAGGTGAGCCGATCGTGCAAGAGACCCGACTTTGGGAAGAGAATTCGCAGCGCACCATCAGCATGCGCGCCAAGGAAGGCTCTAGCGACTATCGCTACTTTCCAGAGCCTGACCTGCCACCGATTGAGGTGTCTAAAGCACAGCTCGAAACCTGGCAAGCCGAGCTGCCAGAGCTGCCTGCACAAAAGCGTCATCACTATGAAGAAGTTTTGGGCCTCTCTGCCTACGATGCACGGGTACTGACCGACGATCGCAGCGTGGCTGAGTACTTTGAAGCAGCGGTGGCGGCTGGGGCGGATGCCAAAGCTGCCGTCAACTTAATTATGGGCGACATCACCGGCTATTTGAATGCTGAGAAGCTCAGCATTCATGACATCGGCTTGAAACCGGATGGTCTGGCGGAGATGACACAGCTAATTGATAAGGGTACGATTAGCAACAAGATTGCTAAGGATATTTTGCCTGAGCTGCTCAAGGACGGCGGCTCGCCCAAAGCCTTGATCGAGAAAAAGGGCCTGATCCAAATTTCAGATCCGGCTGAGCTTGAGGGCATCATTGATGAAGTGATTAACGCCCACCCCGATGAGCTGGCTAAGTACCGAGCAGGCAAGAAAAAACTACAGGGTTTCTTTGTGGGCCAGGTGATGAAGCGCACCAGTGGTCGCGCCGATCCAAAATTGACCAATCAGATGCTGGGCCAAAAGTTAAATGGATAGAAAGGCCATCCTAAGTGCCGTGATTTGGCTGAAATTCTAGAAAAAGTACAAAAAACAGCACCGCAGGGGGTGACACCCCCCATCCCTATAGGGTACAACTATGTTATGTAGATGCACCCTGATGGTAGGGAGAGCTTTCACGGCTCTCCTTTTTTTTCTTTAAATACAAAAGGGCTGGCACCGAGGTCAGAGTTTCTGTGCCTATTCATTCGTGGCATTGATACCCAGCGGCCAGTTGCCCTGCTATAGTTTTGGCCACATCGCTGATCGCACTCAGGACAGGTCATCCTTACTGATGAAAAAGCGATGATGGCTCGTAATCGCCCAAAGCTTTGGGCGATTGCTATATAATCTCGCTTGATTCACAGCAGATATTCAGGACAAGGGCAACCATGGCTGATTGGCAAATGATTGAGGGAGGCGTCACTGCGCCTAAGGGGTTTCGGGCAGCGGGGATAGCAGCAGGGCTGAAGCCGTCGGGCGCGCCGGATTTGGCGCTGATTATGTCTGATGTCGATGCGATCGCAGCTGGCGTCTTTACCACCTCTCAGGTGCGCGCCGCCTGCGTAGACTATTGCCAGGAGCGCCTCGAAGCTAAAGCCACCGCCCGTGCCATGCTGTGTAATGCAGGTCAGGCCAATGCCTGTACGGGGCAACAGGGGTGGGAAGATGCGATCGCAAGCGCAAATGCCGTCGCCAAGGCCCTAAATATTTCTCCCGCTCAGGTGCTAGTGGCCTCAACCGGCGTCATTGGTCAGCGCATCAAGATCGATAAGCTGCTCTCGGGGGTGCCAATACTAGTGGGACAACTCTCTCCAGACGGCTCCAATGCCGCCGCCCAGGCCATTGTGACCACCGATCTCGTCACCAAATCCGTCGCCCTTGAAACCCACATTGACGACCGCCCGGTGCGCATTGGCGGCATCGCTAAAGGGTCAGGCATGATCCACCCCAACATGGCGACGATGCTGGCCTTTGTCACCTGTGACGCTGCCGTATCGCCCCCGCTTTGGCAAGACATGGTACGCCGCGCCGCCAACCAAAGCTTCAACCAAATTACGGTGGATGGTGACACCAGCACCAACGATACTCTGATGGCCCTGGCCAATGGTGAGTCACGTACCCCAGCCATTACTGAACCTGGCCCCAATGCCGACAAACTCGAAGCCATGCTCACCGAGGTGTGCATTCACCTGGCTAAGTGCATCGCCCGAGACGGGGAGGGGGCAACCTGCTTGCTAGAGGTTAGTGTGGCCGGGGCCACCTCTGACGCCGCTGCCCGCACGGTGGCGCGTACAATTGCCGGGTCATCTCTAGTCAAATCAGCTATTTTTGGCCATGACCCTAACTGGGGTCGTATCGCTGGGGCAGCCGGTCGGGCCGGGGTCCCCTTTGACCAGGCCCAGCTTCGCATTCAACTGGGGGAGACATTGTTGATGGAGGAAGGACAGCCCCAGCCCTTTGATCGGATGGTGGCTCACAGCTACCTCAAGCGGCAAGCTGAAATCAGTTCGCAGGCGATGGCCGCCCAAATTGTTCAGAGCACCGATCAGGGGAATGATTTAACCCCATCGGGTGGGGTTGGCTCCATGGGTCGACAAGCCATTGCGCTTGAAGCACTGGCCTATCCCGTGCAGATTTCGGTATCCATCGGGACTGGACCGGGCCAAGGGATCGCCTGGGGCTGCGATTTGAGCTACGACTACGTGAAAATCAATGCGGAATATACGACCTAAAGGACTGCGTCAAGCTTAAAACTTCGGTTAGAAAAGACACGGAGATATTGAGATCACATCCAGGGAAAATAAACTTAACCGATCCCCTTACACACCGTATTCCTGACTACACACAAATCCGGGGGGGCTCACAATAATAGACACGTTCAATCGCTTCATAAGATGCATCTATGAAACCCACTGCCGAACGCTACAATCGCCTTGCCGAGGCTTACATTAAGCTCTCTGACAAATTTCATCAGCTTGACGTGGCCCACATGACCTTCAAGCGCAAGCTAGTGCCCGTCATCAAAGCTGTAAAAGACTATCAATCCCTGACAACCCAGCTTAAGCAAGACAAAACTGAGCTAGAGGAAACCGTCCAGGCCCTTACAGACCGTCAACAGCGCCTAGAAGAAGCCCTGCTCATTCAAAAAGCCAACGAAGCCGAACTGTCGGCAACGATCCAAACCCTCACGGATGAAAAAACGGCCCTTCTGGCTGACCTCAGCGATTTTCAAACCAAGTACGAAGCCGTCGCCGATTTTGAAGATTTACTCCAGGCCGACCCCCAAGCCATCCTGGCCGAAGCAGAGCAACAAATGGAGCTGGTCGAAGAAACCCTGCAAGAGATAACCCTTAATAGCGATCCTGACCTCAGCGAAGCAGACAGGCAGCTCATAGAAACCTATCAAGGGGAGTCCCAGGATGAGCCACAAAGCAAGATCCATCAAAAACCCGAAGCTGCCGAGCCCGACCATGACACCCCTGTACTCGGCATCATGCCATTCGTGGCCTAGGGAAATTTTGGGCTATTCTGGAGGTTCAGCAAACCCTTGACCTCTAACGCCCATGCAAACTCCCA
>JBCDDJ010000082.1:0-17972 GCA_039180385.1 Cyanobacteria bacterium P01_G01_bin.38
GACCTGGGGCTCATTCCAGCTATTGACCAACGAAGTCCCCATTACCACCGCCACCAGGAGAGTGAGAACCCACAGTACTACGCGCTTAATCGTCATGCTTTGGATGTTTTGAATATTCGTTTATTCTCCCACTATCCATCCCCCCTTCGACATCTATCCACCCTTCGACATCTATCCACCCTTCGACAGGCTCGGGCTAAATCAATACTTATGGTGTACGCTCCAAGGTGTCACGTTCCCACCCCTTGCTCACCTCTCGACGTGGACAGTGCCCTGGGGGCTATTGACTTCTCTTTGGCATTAAGTGGGGTAGTCAAGCGGGACGAGGTTTAGCAGCCAAAAGCACGGCTGCGATCGCAAAGCTAGCCATGCTAATTAGCATACCGCCGGCAGGTGAGAGCCAGCCGCGCTGGGTGGCAGACGCTAACAAACTAAAGGCCACTGCGCCACCGCTAAAATAGATGCCCGTGCCCAGGCCCCCTTTAGCGGGTGGCACCATCGATAGGGCATAGGGCAGGGTGCCATTGGATAGCAGGGTCAAGCCTAGACCCAGGGCGATCGCCAGCACGATAGCTTGCCCCGTCGTTTGCACCCCTAGCATGAGCCCACAGGTGATAACCAAAATGGCCAGCCCTAACCCCATGCCTCGCCGATTGCCCAGCCGCACGGATAAAACACCGCAGGGCAAGGCTGCCACCACAAGGGTGATAAAAATCAGCCCGGAGATCAGGGGACCTGTGGACGGCTGGATTTGGCTGTTTAGCAGGGCTGGCACCATCTGCAACACCAGCCGAAAGCCCAGGGCGGTTGCCATACCCACGCCAAAAACGAGGCTTAAGTTGAGCCATGACAGGGGTGGGGAGGTGATAACAGCTGGGGACGGGCTCTGGCTATGCAGACTACGATTGGGATTGCTTTTTTGTAAAACCATGGCGGCTAATAATAGCACCCCCGACCCGATGGCAAAGGCCGTCCCCGCGCCTAGATTTAAAATAAATTGATTAGCAAGGGGAGCCGTTGCGCCAGCAGCGCTACCCACTAATGTGAGCACCGCCGCTGCCTGGGGGAGATCGCTAGCAAAGGCATAGCGCCCTAACAGTGACAGGGCTGGGGCGCGAAAGACGGTCATCGCCAGTGCCCAAGCAACTAAGGCAAAGGGTAACACCGGCCTCAGGGCTGCCCCGCCCCCAATCGCCACAATCGGAATCGCTGTAAACGTGATCGCGGCTAATAGTATCCCCAATGCGATCTGTGGAAACCGACTGCCTACCCAGTGCTGAGTTTGATCGGATAGGGAGCCCATGAGAGGCTCCATCAGCGCACCCAGGATATTTTCAATAATCAGGAGGGTGGTGGCCAGGGGTTTGGGAAAGCCTTGCTGGGTTAACAGATCTACCAGATACAGATTGTAGATCACCCAGGTCAGTGCGATCGCACCCTGCACCGCAGCCAAGCCGCAGACCTGTTGCCAAAGCACACGCTGAGATTTTGCCATGGAGTTCATACGTCAGCCCAATGAGAATGCTGTATTAAAGTCAATATCGACTTTGCTAATATCCCCATCCAAGCTTAAACAGTCCCATCCAGACAACAAGCGGGAATGCCTGACGGCATTCCCGCAAAGAATTGTGAAAGTTTAGTGGAGGGGGGAGGGGGGTGAGTAGAAGGTAAGCCTGGAACAATTTCTCTGACCCACTACCCAATTCTCTCCACCCTCTACCCTTTACACTCTATCCAATTGATTTACCCCAACAGCGCCTTCGCCTTACCCACAACGTTCTCAACTGTGAAGCCATAGTTCTTCATCACCGTCCCACCGGGGGCAGAGGCTCCGAACCGATCCACGCTGATCATGTCGCCTTCAGCGCCGTAATAGCGGCACCAGCCCATGCTAATCCCGGCTTCGACGGCCAGGCGCTTCGTCACTGCCTTGGGTAGAACCGACTCTTTATAAGCCGCGTCTTGAGCTTCAAATAGCTCCCAGCAGGGCATGGAAACGACGCGAACTTTCTTGCCGTCTGACCGTAGCTGCCCCGCGGCCTCAACGCAGAGGCTGACCTCGCTGCCGGTGCCGATCAAGATCAGGTCGGGGGTGCCGCCATCGTCGGAGAGCACGTAGGCCCCCTTGGCCACGGCATCAATTGAGGAACCCTCCAGGTTAGGCAAACCTTGACGAGAGAACGCCATCAGGGTCGGGGTCTTGCGATTTTCAACAGCAATCTTATAAGCCCCGGAGGTCTCATTGCCGTCGGCGGGGCGGATCACATAGAGATTTGGAATCGCCCGCAGGGAGGCAATGGTCTCAACCGGCTGGTGAGTGGGACCGTCTTCGCCTAGACCGATAGAATCGTGGGTCATAACATAGATGACGCCTGCCTCAGAGAGCGCCGACAGGCGAATCGCGGCGCGCATGTAGTCAGCAAACACCAGGAAGGTGGCGCAGTAAGGAATCAACCCGGAGTTGTGCAGCACGATGCCGTTGCAGATTGCGCCCATGCCATGCTCGCGCACGCCGAAGTGGAGGTTGCGGTTTTCGTACTGACCCTTTTGAAACTCACCGGAGCAGTCTAACTCTGTCAGGTTGGAGTGGGTCAGGTCGGCAGACCCCCCAATCAGCTCGGGCAGGGCTGGAGCAATCGCGTTCAGGGTCTTTTCTGAATTTTTGCGAGTGGCCAGGGTCTTGTCTGCTGGGGTATAGACGGGCAGCGACGCGGCCCAGTTGTCGGGCAGCTTACCCGCAACCATGCGCTCAAACTCAGCGGACTCGGCGGCATACTTGCTGCGGTAGGTGGCCAGGGTTTGCTCCCACTCAGCTTCGGCGGCGGCCCCCTTATCAATGGCTTTGCGGAAACGCTTCAGGGCATCTTCGGGCACCTCAAACGAATCGCAGGTCCATCCCAGGTTTTCGCGGGTGAGCTTGATTTCGGCTTCGCCCAGGGCTGCCCCGTGGACGCCCGCAGTGTCAGCTTTGTTGGGGGAGCCGTAGCCGATGGTGGTGGTGACCTTAATTAAGGTGGGTTTGTCGGTAACGCTTTTAGCGTCTTGGATGGCTTTTGCGATCGCATCCAAGTCGTTGTTGCCATCTTCGACATGGAGGACGTGCCAGCCGTAGGCCTCATATCGCTTGCTGACATCTTCGGTGAAGGCAATGTCGGTGGAGCCGTCAATGGAAATATGGTTGTCGTCATAGAAGGCGATCAGTTTGCCCAAACCCAGGTGACCGGCCAGGGAGCACGCCTCACCCGACACCCCTTCCATATTGCAACCATCGCCCATGATGGCATAGGTGTAGTGGTCAACCAGGGTGCAGTCTGGCTTGTTGAACTTAGCCGCTAGATGAGCCTCGGCCATGGCTAAACCCACTGCGTTACAGATGCCTTGCCCAAGCGGTCCAGTGGTCACCTCAACCCCAGCTGTTTCAAAGTTTTCGGGATGGCCCGGTGTGTTAGACTCCCACTGCCGAAACTGCTTAAGATCTTCCAGGCTAACGCTGTCATATCCGGTCAAATAAAGCATTGCGTACTGCAACATGCAGCCGTGGCCCGCCGACAGCACAAACCGATCGCGGTTAAACCATTGTGGATTTTTGGGGTTAAACCGCATGAACTGATCCCATAGGACAAACGCCATCGGCGCTGCCCCCATAGGTAAGCCAGGGTGGCCCGATTTTGCTTTCTCAACGGCGTCAATAGCCAGAAAACGAATTGAATTGATGCACAGCGCTTCGAGGGATTGGGTTGCGACAGCCATAGTCCTAGTTCAGAAAAGAGAGGTTAACGACGGTGTAAGCAGGAGCAGCCAGGCACGAGCAAGAACTCGGCACTCAGGGACACATGCATCGACAGACATCTACATGTGCCAGATTACAGCAAAGAAAAACGCTAAGGGTTAAGCCTTGGGCATTTCTCTGCGATCACTCAGAAAATCCTAAAGTTTAGTTAAGCATTATGTTAGGTCATTATACCTATCACCCATCCATCTGTAGCCCTAGCTACCGTACTTTTTGAAAACCAGGGTGACGTTATGCCCCCCAAACCCAAATGAGTTGGAGAGGGCTACATTGACTGTTTGAGCGCGCCCCTGATTGGGGACATAGTCTAAATCGCAATCAGGGTCCGGGGTTTCTAAATTTATCGTAGGGGGGATTTGATCATGGGCCACTGCCATGGCGGCGGCGACCCCTTCGATGCCGCCGGAGCCCCCCAGCAGATGACCGGTCATCGACTTGGTTGAGCTGATCGCCACTCGATACGCCTGATCGCCCAGGGCCGTTTTAATGGCCGCCGTCTCGGTGGGGTCGTTGGCAGGGGTGCTGGTGCCGTGGGCATTTACATAGCTCACCTGATCTGGGGTCACCCCCGCATCTTTGAGGGCCAGTTGAATCGATCGCGCAGCGCCCTCCCCCCCAGGAACCGGGGCCGTCATATGGTAAGCATCGCAGGTCATACCATAGCCCACCATCTCAGCGTAGATCCGCGCCCCGCGACTGAGGGCATGCTCTAAGGATTCTAAAATTAAAGTGCCGCAGCCTTCGCCCATGACAAACCCATCGCGGTCTTTGTCAAATGGACGGCTGGCATGGGTCGGATCGTCATTGCGAGTCGATAGGGCACGGGCCGACGCAAACCCCGCCAATGATAATGGCGTGATCGCTGCCTCAGTGCCGCCGCAGATCATCGCCTGGGCATAGCCTTGCTGCACCAGCCGAAAGGCATCGCCAATGGCGTTAGAGCCCGCCGCGCAAGCTGTTACCGAGCAGGAGTTAGGCCCCTTAGCGCCGGTGTGAATGGCAGTCAGCCCCGCCGCCATGTTGGCGATCATCATCGGCACCATAAAGGGGCTACAGCGACTGGGGCCTTTGTTGAGGTAGATGGCTTGTTGTTCTTCCATGACTCGCAGGCCGCCCACCCCAGTGCCAATCATGACACCGACTTGCTCTGCGTTGAGATCAGTAATCTCGAGCTTGGCATCTGCCAGGGCTTGTTTACTGGCTGCGATCGCAAACTGCGCGAACCGATCGGTCCGCTTGGCATCTTTACGATCGAGGTACTCCAGCGGATCAAACCCCTTGACCTCACCCGCAATCCGACAGGCATGTTGCGACGCATCAAATAGGGTGATGTCGCCGATGCCATTTTTGCCGCTTGTCAACCCCTGCCAATAGGCACCCAGGGTATTGCCGAGGGGCGTAATAGCTCCCATACCCGTGATAACAACGCGCTTTTTCTCGTAATGTGTCATGACCTCAAACCCAAGGGAGGCCCCTCCCAGGTGATAAACAGCTCTCTCGGTGGACGACCGCCATCAGTCGATCTCGGCCCCTAGGCCGCAGATTTATCTTTAATAAAATCAACCGCCGCCTGCACGGTGCCAATCCCTTCCGCCGCTTCATCCGGAATTTCGATGTCAAATTCCTCTTCTAACGCCATCACTAGCTCTACGGTATCTAGTGAGTCGGCCCCTAAATCATTGGCGAAGCTCGCCTCGGGTTTGACCTCGGCTTCATCGACCCCGAGTTGCTCAGCAACAATTTTTTTGACCTTTTCAAATATGTCGGCTTGACTCATATCTATGCTTTTCCTTCAAAGCAGCAGCAAACGAAGCATTCAGTAAAATGCCTGCCCACAAGCGACCCTCGTAACTGACCTAGCAGTAATAAGAGCGCTTTACAGGATTTAGGCATTTCTTCATCTTATAGGAAAGCGTGACCGTCTATTCGACCAGACTATGTCTCTGTCAGTACGGCCCACTGACATCGAAATTATTACGTTCCATAAAGTTTTACGAGGGCGTCGAGACGTCCGAAAAACCACACTGATAAACTAATTTTGTGATTGGAGAACACTCTGACTCTGTAGTTAGTTTCAGAAAATAGATCTTTAAGATCTGAATATTATTTGCAGCTAACTCACTATATAGCTGAAATCCTTTAATAACGGAGCCTTCACTCGATGTCTCATTCGGTCAAGATATACGATACTTGCATTGGCTGCACCCAGTGCGTGCGCGCTTGCCCTACTGACGTTTTAGAAATGGTGCCTTGGGATGGCTGTAAGGCAGGCCAAATTGCTGCCTCCCCTCGGACAGAAGATTGCGTAGGTTGCAAGCGGTGTGAAACAGCCTGCCCCACTGACTTTTTGAGCATCCGCGTCTACTTGGGTGCCGAAACCACCCGCAGCATGGGTCTGGCTTACTAGTCGGTGCGAGACAACCTCGCTCCTACAAACTCTGTTTTCACTCGAAACGATTGGCCCCGCTATCCGTCTGGATAGCGGGGTTTTTGTTTGGGGGCGTCGTGGGTGCGGAATGACCGCACCCCTACGACTGGGCAAATTTGCGGACGGCAAACAGGCTGCCCACCAAGCCAATGGCACTGCCCAGGGCGAGCAACGAAGCTGGCAGTAGAACCATCTGCTCAGGCGTTAGCTGTAGCTCGCTCACCAAAAACTGGACAAAATCCGGCTGCTGCTCAGACAGCTGTCGCAAAAATTGATGGATGGCAATCAACATGCCCCAGGCCACCGCGGCTCCTACAATGCCAAAGGTGGCCCCTTGCAAAATAAACGGAAAGTAAATCCAGGTAGAGGTCGCCCCCACCAGCTGCATCACCTCAATTTCGCGGCGACGGGCCATCACGATCAGTCGAATGGTGGTCGTAATCACCGCCATCGCCGTCAGGCTCAAAATCCCAATCACAAATAGGCTCAGCCACTGTAGGCCCTGGTTCAAATCAGCCAGGCGCTGCACTGCTTCTGTAACGTACAAAACCTCATCGACCTCGTTTAAGGTTTGCAGTTTTGCAGCCACCGCCGGGACCGCTTCCGAGGTTTTGACCTTGACCTTCATCTCATCAACGAGGGGGTTGCCGTTCAGCTGTTCGGTGGCGTTGCTGATATCCGAGATGCCCAGGTCTGCGGTCAAAGATTGCCAGGCTTCTTCTTTTGTGACCGTTTCGACTTGGGCCACCTCCGCAATGTCCTGGACCTGAGTGACCAGGGTTTCGGCAGCAACGCCGCTATTTAGATAGACTGAAATTTCTAACTGACTGCCAAACTGATTGAGCAGACCTTCTAGCTGCCAGGTGGTCTGGAGGCTAATGCCGAACAAAAACAGCAGCACCGTCACCGTGCTCACAGCAGCCCAGTTCATCCAGCCACCCCGGCGCAGCCCGAGTAGGGTCTCCCGCAGCAGATAGTCTGCCTTTGTGAAAAACTTGTACATGGTCTTATTCAGAATCTAGCAGGTGATAGGTATTGAGATACAAGGCGAAGGGCGAAGGGCGAAGGGGATATACAATGGATTTCTCTAATGCAAACAAATCTAATTCTGATATCGCTTAATTTTGCCCGTTCCCTTACACAGGCTGTGGGATAAGGCCAATGCTTACCCCCCTATAGCCCTATTGGGCATGGCTAAGCTAACGCCCTTCGCCCTTCGCCTTTTCCCTTGCTTGACTCCCTAGCCAGAACATCTCAACCTGAGCGAACACCCTAATCAACGAAATCATAGCAGGACTCTGATCGAACCCAGTAGCCGCCAAGAAAAACTGTGTAAAGCCAGTGCATAAAGCCAGAATAATCCGGGTGATCTGCCCGAGTCGTAGGGTAGCTTGCTAGGATAGAAAGACATATTAATTAATGAGCAATTTAGTTACATGGCTTTGGGTATCGAGGTTGATAAAAAAAAGTTAAAAAAGCCGCCCTTAGAGCTTCACTACCTGGGCGATCGGGTGCTGCGACAGCCCGCTAAGCGGGTCTCTAAGATAGATAATGACCTGCGTCAGCTGGCTAAAAAAATGTTGCAAACGATGTACAGCCAAGACGGCATCGGTCTAGCAGCCCCTCAAGTAGCCGTGCAAAAGCAGCTGATCGTCATCGACACCGACCCAGAAGAAGCCACCAATCAGCCTTTGATTTTAATCAATCCCAAAATCATCCGCGCGAGCAAAGAACTCTGTACGGGTCAGGAAGGCTGCTTGAGCATTCCTGGGGTTTACTTAGATGTGATTCGCCCCGCCGCCATCGAAGTCACTTTTAAAGATGAGAATGGTCGACCTCAAAAGCTATCGGCCACCGAGCTACTGGCCCGGGTCATTCAACACGAGATGGATCACCTCAGCGGTGTGGTTTTTGTCGATCGGGTTGATAATCGGCTGGCCCTCGATCAGGAGCTGCAAAAAAACGGCTTCTTGTCTAAAGACGTCAAGAAAGTTGCTTAGGAGCGTTGCAGGCAACGCCCGTACGTACGATTTAGGAGAAAGACGTGACCCCAAAGAGTGGTGTATTTTTAGCCGGGACCTGTATCGCTGCGATCGCAGGCGTCGGCTCTGTATTTGAATTAACCTCCGGCCAGCCGGATTTGGGGGTGGGACCCACCAGTGCTATTTTGGCCCTTAGCATCCCGGTGGCGGTGACCCTGTTTGTGGCGGCGGTGAAAGATACTCGAGCCAATCAGCAATAGCCCGGACCATGTTTAAGTTCTTGACAATTCTTGAACAAAAATTAAGCATTCTGGCTAAAATCACAAATTTCTCACAAACGGATCACTAGACTTAAGGGTGACGATGTCACAACTTAACCCCCGAAGTTTTGTCTTCAATGGGGTGAGTCTTTAGTGTCTGTGAAAATCTTAGTGATTGAGGACGACCAGGGCCTCGTAGACCTGTTAACGAACGTCCTCGTTAGCCATCATTATATTGTCGAAGCGGTTGACGACGGGCCACCGGGCCTGGAACTCGCCACATCTTTTACCTACGATCTGATTTTGTTAGATTTGGGGCTGCCGACCCTGGATGGTGTTAGCCTGTGCCAAAAGCTGCGCTCAGCGGCGGTAACCGTGCCGATTTTGCTGATGACGGTGGAAGATACCCCATCGGCTAAGGTGCAAGCCTTAGATGCCGGAGCCGACGACTACCTGGTCAAACCCATTGATACTGCAGAGTTGCTGGCTCGGGTGCGGGCATTGCTGCGACGGGGTGAGATGCAACAACCCCCTAGACTGACCTGGGGTCCCCTGTGTTTAGACCCGGCCACCTGTGAGGTGACCTGTGGCGCTCAACCCCTGCACTTAACCGCAAAGGAATACGAACTGCTGGAGCTATTTTTACGCCATCCCCAGCAAATTTTTAGCCCGGATCAGCTGATTGAGAAGCTATGGAGCCTGGAAACCACCCCCACGCACAATGCCATCAGAGCAAGGATTAAAGCGCTGCGAGATAAACTGCACGGGCTGGGGGTTACCCCGATTGAAACCGTCCATGGCAGGGGCTATCGGCTGGCGGCCTCGCCGGGTGCGACAACAGTCGCTGAAATGCCGGTTGCTGTCGATGCCGGGCTCTCCCCTGGGCTCGCTGTTGAGCTGGCCCCCATCTGGGAACGCCATCGGCAGGAATATTTTGGACATGTGGCCCTGCTGGAACAGGCGATTGTGAGTATCAACACCCAGAGCTATACCCAAGCCATGCAGCAGAGATCGCAACGGGCCGCCCATACCTTAAGAGGGACATTGGGCAGTTTTGGCCTCACTTTTGCGGGTCAACTGGCGGACGAGATCGAAGCTTTGCTACAAACGGTTTCCCCCATTAATCAAGCTGATTTCACAAAGCTCATTAACCGCGTTGTCAAACTCAAGCACGTACTGCAACAGGTAGCCCCCCCGGCCACCCTGACTACACAGCTTTTAATTGTGCATGCCGATCAAGCCATCGGCAAAGCGCTAGCCGCAGAAGCCACCCTTTGGGGACTATCTGCCGAGACCGTGGCGACCCTGGCTGAGGCCCAGGCTATTCTCACTCAGCTCAGGCCCAATCTGGTACTGCTAGATTTTGTCTCTTTAGAGCAACTGTCTCAAACCACCGAGATGTTGACCCGTCAGGCCCCCCCCGCTGTACCGATCATCGCATTAAGCGACCAGGTTGACTTACAAACGCGCGTACAGCTTACCAAGCTAGGCGCGGTTCAGTTATTACAAATGCCCCTCTCTGCGGCTCAAATCATGACAACGGTCAACCAGACACTCAAACAGTCGCTCAGGTACCCTGTCAAGCTATTGGTCCTCGACGATGACCGCACCATGCTGGCCTGTTTGCAGCACTGGCTTGAACCACTGGGGTTTGAGCTGATCTTACTTGACTACGCTAGCGATTTTTGGTCAACCCTGGAGCAAACCAACCCTGACATTGTCATCTTAGACATTAAAATGCCAGATTTTAGCGGCATTGAGCTGTGCCAGGCTATCCGCCGCGATCGCACCTGGCAAACGCTACCCGTCATATTTCTATCGGCCTATGACGATGCCGATACGGTGCAGCAAGTCTTTGCAGCCGGGGGCGACGATTTGTTACACAAACCCACCAGTCAGCCTGAGGTGGTTACTCGGCTATACAACCGCCTTCAGCGTAGCCACTGGTGCCCCAACAGCAATCATGAGATCGGTTGTCTATGCATTTAATTTGCCACTAAACACTGCCCCTTAACCGCCGATATTCGGACAGCACCATGGTGAATCAGATCAAACAGAACATGCTGAACCGATTTACGGTTTTACCTTGCTGTAGCGGCGTTTTGTTGACCGTTGGCATCACCCTCACCATCGAACTCTTGAGGCAGTACGACGTGCTTCTGCCTGCGCCATTTTTGCTAATTTTAACCACAATTGCCTTGAGTGCTAGTTTTGGGGGTCTGCGGGCGGGGGTGTGCAGTGCTGGCGTGTGGGCGATTTATTTAATCTATGCGGCGCAGGTACCGTTTGGACCCAAAACCCTCACAGGTGGGCCTTTTCAAGTTGTAGCAGGGATATCATTGGCCCTGTTGCTGGCCAGTTTGCAGGGTCATAAAACCGATCGAAACAAGCGCCTCACCCAACATCTCACGACGATTCGTAACACCTTAGAACAGCGGGTTAAAGACCGCACCATTGATTTGGTCAATATCAATGAGCTACTGCGACAAGAAATTAGCGATCGCATCCAACTAGAGGCCCAGCTCAAACATCGCATTGCCTTTGATCAACTCATCGCCAATATCTCAGCCCAATTTATCACCCTCAACTATCAAGCCGTACCCCCTGCTATCGATCAGGCGCTTAAAGCAGTGGGGGAGTTCACCCAGGTTGACACCAGCTATATTTTTCTATTTTCAACCGACCAGACCACCATCAGCCTTGCCCATGAATGGGTTGCCCCAGGTTACCCGTCACAGATTGCCCTGGTTCAAAATGTTCCTGTGACGATGTTTCCCAAAAGTTTGGCAGACCTGCTCCAGGGTGAGATTGTGCATGTACCCGATGTGGCGAATGTACCCGTCGAATTGGCGATTGACCAGGCGGGTTGGCGAAAAGTCAATCTGCGCTCAGTGCTGACAGTGCCGCTGGTCTCTCAAACCAAAATTCTGGGCGGCGTTGGCTTTGCTTTCTTCCACGGCGAGACCCCCTGGTCAGAAAGCGATATCCAGCTTTTAGAAACCTTTAGTCAAATCCTCAGCAACGCCTTCCAGCGCCAGCAAGCCGAAGCCGACCTGCGCAAAAGCGAAGAACGCTGGCAGCTGGCCGTGCAAAACGATGGCATTTTTGATGTTGACTTACGAACGGGTGAGACCTTTTTCTCAACCCGTTGGAAAGAGATGCTGGGCTATGCTGAGCACGAACTTAGAAACGATAACACCGAATGGTGGAGCCGCATCCACCCCGATGACTTAGCCCATATTATTGAGGCTGACTGGGCCTATCGCCACGGGCAAACCCGCTATTTTCAAGAAGAATACCGCCTGCAGTGCAAAGATGGCCACTACAAATGGATCTTAGGCCGAGGGCATGCCCTATTTGATGACAACGGTGAGGCCACGCGGCTGATTGGCTCCCATACGGATATTAGCGATCGCAAACAAGCCGAAGCTGATTTACGCCAGAGCCAGCAAAGATTTCAAGCCATTTTCAATCAAACCTTTCAGTTTATTGGCTTGATGACCCCAGACGGCACCCTGGTCGAGGCCAACCAAACTGCTTTAGATTTTGGGAGTTTGCAACGGGCAGACGTCATCGACAAACCCTTTTGGGAGGCCTACTGGTGGACAATTTCGCCAAATACCCAAGCCCAGCTCAAACAAGCCATCACCAAGGCGGCCCAGGGTGAGTTTATTCGTTATGACGTCGATGTGTGGGGAGCAGGTGAACAGGTTGCCCCGATTGATTTCTCGATTAAGCCGATTCGAGATGAAAACGGTCAGATTGTCTTGCTGCTGCCAGAGGGGCGAGACATCAGTGAGTTAAAAAGAGCCGAAGCTCAACTGCGTCAGGTCAATAGTCAGCTAGAAACCCGAGTACGAGAGCGTACCGCCGCTTTGCGTGCCAGCGAACAGCGGTATCGCATGCTCTACAACCATACCCCGGTGATGATGCACTCCATCGATCGCCAGGGGCGGCTGGTGAGTGTCAGCGACTATTGGCTCGAGAACATGGGCTACACCCGAGCCGAGGTGCTTTATCACAAATCAACTGATTTTTTAACCGAGGCCTCCCGTCGGTACGCCCTCAAAGTCGTCCTGCCAGAGTACTTTCAGACCGGCTATTGCAGAGAGGTGCCATATCAGTTCGTCACGAAAACCGGCAAGATTATCGACGTGTTGCTCTCTGCCACGGCAGAAAAGGATGCCTCGGGGAAAGTGATGCGATCGCTGGCGGTGCTCATCGATGTGACCGAGCGCGCCGCCATTGAGCGCCTGAAAGAAGAATTTATCTCAGCGGTCAGCCATGAGTTACGCACCCCTCTCACCGCATTACACGGCGCACTCGATTTGCTCTCAACTGGCCTGACACCCTCCGGCTCAGCACAAGGGCAACACGTCATCGAGATTGCCGCTCAGCATTCCCATCGCCTGGTTAGCCTTGTCAACGACATTCTAGAGATAGAGCGATTAGAGTCTGGCATCCTCAACCTCAATCGCACCCTACTCAAGACCACCGAGCTGACCCAGCAGGCGATCACCCTTGCCCAGATGCAAGCCGAGCGAGCCAGGATCCACCTGGAGCTTAGCGACCCCAGCTTTGAGCTGGTGGCCGACGGCGATCGCCTGATGCAGGTGCTGATCAACTTACTCAGCAACGGTATTAAATTTTCTGACCCCGGCAGCAGCGTCAAGCTTAGCACCCAAAGGCTAGCAACTCTCCCCGCTGAGGTGGCTTCATCAAACACCCACCTTCCTAGTACAAACTCATCGCCCCCCGCAGCGACACCTGTCATCTTATTTAAGGTCGCAGATCAAGGCAGGGGTATTCCCGCCGATAAACTCGATCAAATCTTTGAACGATTTCGTCAGGTAGATGCGTCTGACTCTCGCCAAAAGGGGGGCACCGGCCTGGGGCTGGCCATTTGCCGCAGTATCGTCCAACAGCACGGCGGCCAGATTTGGGTAGACAGTGAGCTGGGTCAAGGCAGCTGCTTTTATTTCACAGTTCCCCAGGGCAATGTGGGTGAGGTTGCAGCCCCCCATAAAAAAACGCCATAAATCACCATAAAAAAGATCTGTAATTTCAGGTTTAAAGAACACCCAAATCAATGGCAGAATCAGCTTGTTAACAGGTTGCCTCTGTCGCATCTGTGTTCAATGGTAACTTCGGGGCATTCTTCTAGAAATTCAGCTAATCTTTCCAATTGCATCAGTCCAGGTAGGCCATGAAGCGGGTTTTAGTCATTGATGATGAGACTGGCGTCAGAGAAATCATTCAGCTGTCGCTAGAGACTGCCGCTGGGTGGCAGGTGCTAACAGCAGACTCAGGGGCAGCGGGGATTGCGATCGCCCAGGTTGAGCCCCTAGACGTTATTTTGCTCGACGTGATGATGCCGGACCAAGATGGCGTCGTCACTTTTCAGCAATTACAAACCGACCCCAAAACAGCCGACATTCCGGTTATTTTTTTAACTGCCAAAGCCCGCAACACTGAGTTGCAGCGATTCACAGATTTGGGCGTTACTGGCGTCATTACCAAACCCTTCGAAGCCAGAAATCTAGTCAGGCAAATTCGCGCCATCCTGAAGGATGCCCCTGGTTGACTCACAACACTTTTTGCCAGACGACTCAAATCGTAGCAACCCCGGCAAGACCAGCCTACGCCGGTTCGTCAAAACCGGACCCCATTGATAAGCTCCTGATAAGCCCCCTGCCTGTCACAAAAAAGTCACAGCTGCTTTCTATACTCGGCCAATAAAATAACCCCTTTTGTGAGGTACATGCTCATTGCATCCATGCATGACCCAGGGTTCCTAATGAGCATTTATTGAATCATGGCCACCATATACGTCATCGAAGATTGCTTAAGCACCCAAAACTTGATCATGGATATCCTCCAGGCTAACGGGGCCTTGTGTCTGGGCTGCCGACGTGTCGATGAAGCCCTCAAAACCATGCCCGTTGCCCCACCGGACCTGATCATCCTAGAACCCCTGACCGACCAGCGACGGGGGTTCAAATTCTTTCATGAAGTTCGACAAAACCCCAAAACTGAGTATGTGCCGATTGTGCTGATTACCGCCGCCTCCAAAGCAAGCGTCCGCGATTTGCTTGAGACAACGGGGGGCCCTACCCTGTATCGGAGCAAGCCCTATGACCCCAATGAGCTGGTTGCGATCGCCCAGGCCCTTTAGCCAACGACCCGTGAATGCTACTCAACGCCTTAATGCTAATAGTCGGCCCAGTATGCCCAACCCGCCCGAACACCTCGACGCCGCCCTCGTCGTTACCATCAGCGTTTTCAAAACCCAGGCCCCCAATGCGTTTAAGCCCCTCAAAGCCTTCCTATCCTTTTTGGAGAACCCCAAAGATATCGAGCAAACGTTACTACAGGCCACCTGTGACTGCGCACTCAACGCCGAAACCACGTTTAATTGGATAGTGCAAAACCGTTTAGCCCTTAAACCCGACTTAGATCTCGATCAATACATCCGCAAACTGGTGCTCAATAAACTCATCGACCAGGGCTTTGCCCTCGGCCAAGATTTTAGATTTGAGCTCAAGACTCAACTATGGCTCACCCCTAAAGCCTGCGCCAGCCTACTGCAACTTTGCACCCCTGCCGAAATCAAATTGATCACCAACTTGCTGGCACTTAAAACGGCTTAAAGCCCTTAACGAGACTTGAACTCGTGACCTCTCCCTTACCAAGGGAGTGCTCTACCGCTGAGCTATAAGGGCAATTGTATTTTGGATTTTAGATTGAAAAATCCAGTGCAATCCAAAATCTAAAATCAACAATCTAAAATCGCCAGTGGTGGGCCGGGCTGGATTCGAACCAGCGTAAGCATAGCTAGCGGATTTACAGTCCGCCCCCATTAACCACTCGGGCACCGACCCATGTTTCACTACAGTCCTGACGTATTCACGGTTATTGATCGTAGCACAAGCTATGCACATATTTGAGAATGCCAGGCTCGATTTTGGTAAATCGGGCTTTCAAACATTGAGACAAGCTTCTCTTGCTAATAAAGTGCTACTCGCTGATGAAGTGCTATTCGGCACCGTTGCCTATCAGGTTTCAAAAATCAAAGGCGTCACAAAATCAATCCAGCTTGTACTCTTTTTCACCCATGAAAAGCATCAAGGGCAGCCATCAAGTATTACGCCGTGAAGACAGTGATATGGCATATTCTCAACAGATTTAATGTTGAAAACGTTAGTTCAAATTTTCTTTATGAATTTTCTCCTTGTTTAAATATGCTGTAAGCTCACGTAACTCTCGTCGGGTTTTAGTCCTAGCGGATTGAAAGCGATTTTATGGGATTCACTCGATTTTGTGAACCTCGTTGAGCCCCTATTTAGGGTAAACAAGGATGCTTGACTGCCCTTCACCATTTAGCTCATTTGAATAACCGAGAAAAACTGAGCACTTATCAAAATATTTCCGCGATTTTGCGGAAACCTTGGCAAAAATGTACTGATAAAGACGGAAGAATGCGAAGAATGTTATATCCTTGTAGTGATTTTCCTGTACTTTTCTGAGAACATCTTAAAAGCAAATGTTTTTCAATCGGGTAAGCATCACCAACTCCCAAGTGCAAAATCGCATTGTCACGGTCCACGATATCTGGCTTGATTTCTATGTTAGGGCATCAATGCGAAGTCTAGATTACTTGGCCCATGAGTTATGTCGGGGTGTATTGAGCGCTGTGCATTTCCAAGAATTGTGCTCAACGAATCGGAGTTAAGAATGAACCTGACACTTGTCTGTTCGTCGGGAGATTACTTCATGATGATGATGAAGGGTCTTAAGTCTTTTTAGCCATAGCGCAAGCAATTTTTGGTCACTGATTTTAAAGGAAATCAGTACCCTTTGGCTGCAAAGGAGACAGATTGCGGGTTGCCATCATAGGCTAACCGGAATGTTGTCATGCCAGTCTGAATTTTCTTGAAAGTGATGAAATTGTCTGGGCAGAAAGGCGAACTGATTATTTCAACCGACGGAAGCACTGCCATTAATTTTGCGATCGCATCCAGAATCTCAAGCGCTGTTTTTTGAAGATTTTTCACGCTCAACAGACCTGAACTCGCCTGAGAAACTTGGTTTGCATCATCTTTGATGAGTTCTATTTTCAACCTTCAGATCTGTCTCAGTGAGATACAAAATTCGGGTTTGAAGAGCATCTCCAACGTTCTTATCAGGACTATCCTCACTTTCAGTTGATTAATCAAGCTGAAATTATTAATTATTTAGGGAACTTGAACTTTTCATGAGTAAGGTTAATATCCTGAATGTTGAGATTGATAATATCTCACAGGTTGAGTTGCTGGAGAACCTAAGGAGCGGGGGCATAGTTTTTACACCCAATATCGATCATATCGTCAAGCTCCAGGACGACCGAGAGTTTTATCAGGCATACACATCAGCTGACTATAAAGTCTGTGATAGCCAGATTTTGATGTATGTTTCCAGGTTGTTGAGAAAGCCCATACGAGAAAAAATTTCCGGCTCTGACTTCTTTCCGGTTTTTTACAACTACTTCAAAGATGATGAAGACGTCAAAATCTTTTTGCTGGGTGCGGCTGAAGGCGTAGCCAAAAAGGCTCAAAGGCTGATTAATCAGAAAGTTGGGCGAGAGATCATTGTTCAGGCTCATTCTCCATCTTTTGGGTTTGAGAAAGATGAGCAGGAAAGCATAGAAATCATTGACTTGATCAATCACTCAGGGGCAACTGTCTTGGCGATTGGAGTGGGTGCTCCAAAACAAGAAAAATGGCTTTATAAATACAGCGATCAGTTAAGGAATATCAAAGTCATTCTTGCTGTTGGTGCAACGATTGATTTTGAGGCAGGCCATGTCAAACGTGCTCCAAAGTGGATGAGCCAGGTTGGGCTCGAGTGGCTGCATAGAATGCTTCATGAGCCAAAGCGACTTTGGAAACGCTATCTAATAGACGATTTTGTATTTTTTTGGTTAGTTGCAAAACGAATGGTTTTACCCAACTTGTTTTCCCACAAGCGTCACTATATAGAGCAATCTACAGATGGTTCGACGGCTTCTAACAAGCACTCTGCTATTCCTGAGACTGACCAGCTTAAAGTTCTGTTAGTGGGTCCTAGCCTTACCCAAAGAGGGGGGATGGCAACGGTCCAAAATTTGATCTTGGGCAGTGCACCTAAGTCGGTTGTTGTTAAGCATATTTCGACTCACGATGAGGGAAGCGTTGCTTATCGGCTACGAGTATTTGCCATTGCCGTAATCGCATTTACATGGAATCTGTTACGCAACAATATTGACTTAGTGCACATACATGTTTCTGAGAAGGGAAGCGTGTTTCGCAAGATCCTGATTTTGTTGATGGCTAAGGTGTTCCGCAAGCCTGTTGTCATGCATGCGCATGGGTGCGAATTTCATCTCTTTCACGACAATCTATCTAGATGGATGCGGCGCTTTGTGAATGCTGCTTTGCAGCAAGCTGATTACTTTGTCGCTCTGTCAGAGAGTTGGAAGCAGTATTATGTCTCGC
>JBCDDJ010000083.1:0-17638 GCA_039180385.1 Cyanobacteria bacterium P01_G01_bin.38
CTCAGTAAAAAACCCTTGATAAAATTAAAGTCTAGGCGATGGGTTTGACAAAACGCTTGCAAGCTATCGACGGTTTGCTGTGACTGCAAACGCTGAATAAATTCTCGCTGTTTGCCCGTAAGCTGCTTGGTGTCGAGCATGACTAACCTGAGTGTTGACTTTATAAGTCTGTCTCGTTAGTGCCTTCTTTTTATGCTTTGACTTTTAATTTTTAACCTTTCAGATTAATTTATGTGAATCGCAAGGCTTAGCACTTCCTAAAGCTATCTTGAGGATAAAGACGCCGTCACAGATACCCTATGTGCTGTAGAAGAACTTGAATTACGTGAAAGAAAATGAATTAGATGAAAACCGATTACCCAAACACCCTCAAGTAAGCTGGGGTAGGTATTGGACTACGTACAATTGATTGAGAGCAGACAACCGGAATCAAGCTCAAAAACAAGCAAGCAAAAGGAATTAAAAGCTCTGGAGAGAAAATAAGATATGTAATCTGTAGTGCGAATCACTACATTTTCCCGAAGTTACACTAGCCTTAAATTGCTTGAAGTTTTCATTATTCCTGTCAAGAGATTAACAAGCATCGAATAAATTAACAGGCATAGCCACTAGATGAATATCAATAAGCTCTTGTGTTTAGAATGCTTTTGCAGTTAATCAAGGTGACCTTGTGAAAAAGGTAGTTATTCTGCTAATCGCTTCTCTTGTATTTCCAGCCATTCTCTTGATGAAGCAGTTTTACAGATCTCCATCTGTTGCTCAGGTTTGCTACTACGAGACAGAATCTGGTGAAGTTATTGACTTATCTGAAATGTGTACCCCAGAATCAGAAGATCCAGCTCAAGAAGTCACTCCCTCGGAATCAAATAATCAAGGCCAAGAAGCTAATCCAGGTCAAGAAGCCGTCCCCCCGGCTCAAGAAGCCGTCCCCCCAGATGAGGATGATATGACGTATTCGCCAGAGGGGGAAATTGTACAGGCAATCCTGGATGAGGCTAATGAAATTTCTGCTGCCAGGGGATTTCGAACCGAAGCGGAACTGAAAAATTTGATCCGTGAAATCTGCGAAGAACCCGGACGATGTCCTGATAGCTTTATTGCGGAAATCGAAAGCTGGTACGATGATAATACATAAACTAAGGAGATTGCTCAGTGCAGCAGACAGCAGTTTGAAATGGTGGCATGTTTTTTTGTCTTTTACCATATCCATTTGTCTGGGGCTGTCTCTTTCAACTAAATCGCCTGCAACTACGGTTGGTCCTGGTACGTTTGGTCTGAGTTGTACAAACCTCTATAATGGAAGGGTTGCCCAGATTAATTGGGTTTTGGATGGTTACACCCGCTTGATTAGCAGAGTCAAGGTAAAAACCTTTCAACGAGAAGGAACGCCTGTAATATTAGATTTTCCGGTTCAAGGGAATGGGAATAACACAATAGAGAGAAACTCGGACGATGTCGCCTTTCCTCTTACTATTGAACCTAGAGCATACCGAGTAGAAACTCGACCAGATTCATATGCGACTTATGTGAACTCCGGTATTGACATCCCAATTCCGCTGACAACTACTACCTGCTTTGTGTCTTGTGATGTTACTAAGGGTGGTGGAGCTGCTTGCAATGCACCATCCCCGTTACCTGGTGGTGGTATTGATCTCCCATTCGGTGAATCTGGCAAAGTCTATGAAATCAGCGGCGAATATACAGCGATGCAAAAAACTGACGGTGTGTCGAGAGCATATGGAGCACCTCCATTTCACGAAAGAACGGTTAGTTTCCGTCGGCGCGTAAATGGCCCTGTCAAGGCAATTGAGCTGCGAGATCGTTTTGATGGAACCCTGAATGGTTCTCCTTATAGCAGTGACAGTGCTGGCGTGTATATCAAACATGGAGAAACTCCCGTAGGTTCACTGTTCGGTGGCGGGACGGTTACAGAAGCTTATCTCACTTATAATTTCCTTGAGCCATCTGCTGTTAGGATTGATTCGCTTCGAATAGAAGTAGATTGATTGTCTAAGAGAGAAGTCGTAGGGGCGTTTATCTCGGCAAAACAGTGGATGCATTATCCCCTGCCATACATCTCAGGGCTTTCGTTTTGAAAGGACTTTGGCAATTTGAATACAGGTTGCCAAAGACGCATCGGTTTTAATGGCCTGGGCATCTAAATGGGTGCGGGTAGTGCGATAGTTGCGATCGCACAGCCCCTGCATCAGCTGATCCCGCTGGGGGATATCCATCTTACCCCGACGACCGATTTCAGCCAGGGGGTAGTAGTAGGGCGGCATGATTGCTTCCGCGTCCATCAGACGGAGCAATTGATAGCACGGTTGCCAGCGCCAGCGATCGGCCAGCAGCAGCATTTTCGCGATATAGGCACGGTCGTGGAGTGGCCCTAGCCACAGAGGACCACTCACCACCGGGGATTGCTCTGAGCCACAGCTGCACCGGACTCGCCCCAGGTGTCGCCAATTTACGGTTTGAAACTGACCGCAGCCATGGCAGTAGGCGATAAAGCCATAGTGGTCTGAGTTCCAAACAAATTGGGGGGCTAAGCGCACCATCACTCGATGGATTTGACCATTAAAGTAGGAAAAAACCGGCTGTATATTCAGATTTCGGGCGGCGGCCTGCTGGGCGACTCCCCCCAGCAGTAAGCGTAGCCCCTGCTCATGCACCGCCGGATGATTGCGAATATAGGCCCCATAGACTTGTAGGCCTTTATCGGGCTCATGGCCGCTGGTGGTGCGTCCGTCGGTGCTGGTCAGGTAGAGCAGCCCGCCCATTTTGGTCGCCCAGAGGGCGGTGCTCAAAAATGGGGTGGGGTTGCCAAAGCTATCGACATCCACCAGGTCATAAAAGTCGCGCTGCTGGTAGCAGCTAAAAAACAGCTGGTTGGCGTCTTGATGGGTGATGCGATAGCTGCGAGGGCGCATCCCAGCGGCCAGGTTGTCGTTGAGCACTGTTCTCAAGTCAGGGTTGGCTTCGTTGGCCCAGACCCAATCTGCCCCTGCCTCAAGCTGGTAGCGCAGGGGGCGTACCCCGCAGCCGGTCATGGCATCCAGCACTCGCAGCTGGCCCCGCTGCTGACGATAGACGACAGCGGCCAGTACTGCTAAATCTCGGCCTAGCTTGCTTTTAGGCCGATAAAAGGCCTGATCGACTCGGAAGGTCGCTTTGCCCTCTGTAACCTGCCCAGCCGCCGTCATAGTTTGAGTTTGCGTACGATATCTTGAATAGCCGACGTGAGTTGGGGCTGGGTCAGATCGGTAATGGCAAAGACTTCTTGGACAGTTTTGCCCTTGCGAGCAATCAGCTTATATCCCCCCCGGATGGGCACAGACACCTTGAGCCGAAACTGGGGTGCGTGCGATCGCGACTGTCGGATCACTGCCGGGGTTAGCGTAGACACCTGGGGCAGCGTTGCCAGCTGATCTAGCACCGAGATTAGTCCTGGAATGTGGGTTGAGTGGGTCAGCACGACCCGCCCTTTTGGACGATTTCCCATGTCTGTATCGCTTTAGCAAGCGGCCCCTCTAAACGGAATAGCTGTCGCCTAAGGCAGGCTTACCCTTGAGCCTAGCGTACCCAGTCCAAAGAGTGCTGAATCAAGCTTCAACTTTTGGTTGTGACAGGGGGTGAGGGGGTGAGGGGGTGAGGAGAAAGGTGGCAAATTCTCCATTCACCAGCACAGCGCCCCACCAGCGCAGCGCCCCACCAGCGCAGCGAACTCACCAAGAGCGCCAGCGAACTCACCAGCGCAGCGAACTCACCAGCGCAGCGAACTCACCTACCCATTGCAACTAAGCTTTTTCTAAGGGAGCCATGGTCAAACCTGCCCGAGTCAGCTGGCTATGGTAAAGTTCTGCTTGCTCTAACGGTCCCACCCAGACCACAGCCTGACCTTCAAAGTGGATCTGGTTAGTCAGCTTCCAGGCTTGATCGGGATTCATATTGGGCAGGTATTTCACCAGGGTCTTAGCCACATGCTCAAACGTATTGAAGTCATCGTTGAGCACAATGATTTTGTAATTAGGATAGGTTTTGCGGACAGTCTGTGGATCTCGCTCCTTGGTGACCGTGGGAGCCGATGATGTCGATTGAATAACCGCAAAGTTCATAGCTGTCTTAGTGAGCGCCTAGTTACATAGGTTAACAAAGCAATGGAAA
Source organism: Cyanobacteria bacterium P01_G01_bin.38 (assembly GCA_039180385.1). Lineage (GTDB taxonomy): Bacteria > Cyanobacteriota > Cyanobacteriia > Phormidesmidales > Phormidesmidaceae > SIO4C1. Next base: position 4,165 of record JBCDDJ010000083.1, read on the forward strand.
CTGTGGCGAATTTGTTCAGTAAAATTACGTGATTAGATGTTCACCCACATTCTCCTGGTCAAAGAGATAGTGATACTGACCTTTCTTGATACAGCCGTTACCCACAAATGGATCGGTCTTTACCTGCGCGGTGTAGCCTGTCTGCTTGCCTATGGTGCGCTGATGCACGTCGGCAACATATTAGGCTGGTCGGGTACGCCCTGGCTACAGACGCCGTTACACTGGCGGATTATGGATGGCGTGCTGCTGGCGTTTAATGCGATCGCAGCCGTCGGTCTATGGCGACGGCAACCCTGGGCTGTTATCTTGCTGGTCTTGGGGATCGTCACCCTACAGCTAATCCCCTACACAATATTTCGCGCCTATTTTATCGAGACCCCAGACCAGGCGCAGACCTTAAATGGCCTGATCGGCACAGAACTCTTGCTGCTGTTGGGGCTGGGTGGGCTCTTAGTGGCTAAAAAATAGTCGCTGCCATGATGGGTAATCTTCCGCAAATCATAAGCCTTGCCAGCTAGCGAACCCAGTAGAATTCTAGGGTGAACCTTTGCCATATCCGGGGCTATAGACTGCCTCGCGGTGACTGCTCGACTGGATGTGGCGCTCAATCGGCTAGGGATAAAAAATCAATGATGGATACTGTCAATATCGCAATGGCCCTCTTTTTAGGCATTGGGCTGAGTGCTGCCTGTGGATTTCGCATTTTTATTCCACCCTTTGCCCTGAGTCTGGCGGCACTCAATGGGACAGTTGAGCTATCCCCCGATTGGCAGTGGGTAGGGTCTTATCCAGCGGTGACGGTGTTTGCGATCGCAACGGTCATCGAAGTCCTCGCCTATTTTGTCCCCTGGATCAACAACGCCCTGGATTCCGTCGAGGTGTTTGCAGCCCCAGTAGTAGGCACCTTTCTGACCGCCTCTACCCTATCGATGGCAGGGGAGTTTAACCCGGTCATAACCTGGGTCGTCGCCGCAATTGCTGGTGGCGGCACCGCTGAGGTGATCGAAGGGGCCTCTGTACTAGCTCGATTTGCGACCGCGGGCTTAACCGCAGGGGTCGGCACCCCTGCAGTGTCATTGGCCGAGATGCTCTCTTCCATCATTTTGTCAGTGCTAGCCATTTTGGTGCCAATCTTGGCTTTCTTGCTCGTGATCTTTTTGGTGATTTACTGTCTACGCCGTCTGGCCCGGCTACGCCGCCAGCGAGCCCGCCAGGTAGACAACTAGACCGCTGACAGCCAGTCCCTTCCAGGGATTACCCCTCCCCTCCTCGTCTCCCTCTACCCGCGTCTCCCCCTGCCCCCGCTGCCTCTCGTGATCTCTGGGCAAGGAGACCTTAGCCCCTACGGTTTAATTGACTCACCACCTACCACCGTTCGGCTGAGACGTTCGTCGAGCGCTCAGTCGAGCCGCCCACATCGAAGCCCATTACCCATTACCCCACATCTTCCCGATTGATTTCCCAATATCTTCTCGGTTGCTTCCTATGGTTAAACCCAACAGACCAAAAACAACCACCCAGAGAGAGAGAACGCCATGACCCCTGAAATTTTCCAAGGTTTGCTCGATGTTGCAACAATTTCCGCCGCAGTCATTATTTTAGGCCCCCTCCTTTGGTGGGTCCTTCCTAACCGCCGGACCCCGGCCCATCGTTAGGCCGTTGGTTTAACAATTTGCCAAATAATAAATAAGGTAAAGCCTAGATAGCCAATGGCCGTCACCCAATTTTGCCAACTGTCAGAGGCGGGTGTATAAATTTCATTCATAGCGAAATCCTGCTTTTAAGGTCTCCCCACGCAGCTGCCAGCTGTCCGAGAAGCGGTTTAGGCAAGGTAAGTCTGCATTCCAGCATTGATCTGTCTCCAGGGGCCAATATACTTCAATCCCATGGACCACAGCGGCTTGGATCTGAGATGGAGGATAGTCCATCGGTAGGGTCAAAAACTCGTAATCAGTTGGATAAAAATTGAACTTGATAATTGAGAATAACAGACACCCATAGGCATAGGCCGTGAGCATGGCTGTCCTGCGTCGAGTGTGACTGATTTTAAGTAACTGGGTGATGCCAGGGGCGATTAACAATAAGGGGAGCCCAGTCAGAAAACCGTAGCCCAGCCTAATATCAGGGCTGTTGAAAAACCAGAGAACAATACCGACTGCCAGTAGCCCATATAGCCATTTCCAGCGATTGATGATCGCTTGGACGGGTGATTTCCAAACAAGTCCGGCGATTAGGGTCAATGCGATCGCAACCGGCCAACTCCGGATCACCCAGTCCTGACTCACTCGCCCCCACCAGCCAGGTAACCAACTGCCCCAGCCCCCTGCGGCCAGCTCAGCTGCGCTTTTGCCCGGTGCTTTAACCCAGGTGCCAATGGAGAGTCGATCGTCCACAGCAGTCTCCAGGGGGATTTTCCAATCGACAGAAAAGATATCTAGCTGATAGAAGGGATAGATCAGATAACCCGATAAAATGATATTTCTGATCAAAAAGGGAACTAAGGTCACTAAGCCCAGGCTACCTAGAATTAGCAACAATCTGGGTGAGACATGCCGACGATAAGAAATAAATAAATAAATCGTGACTAATGCTATGGGAAATGCGCTGACTTTGATTGCGATCGCAATCAAAGTCAAATAGGCCACAATGGCTAAGTAGCCTGGGAGGGCTGATTCCTCCACTTCTCTATCTTGAAGCTGCATAGCCAATATCAAAATGACCAGAAGAATTGCGGCAACTGGCATGTCGGTTGATAGAGAAGAGACCTCCACCGAGAAGCGCAGCGGATCGTAAATGAGATGAATGAAGGGGATCGTGGCTAAAAGTTGAACACTTTTAGCCGAGGTAATGTTGCCAGCTATCAGGGCCTTGATACTTGAGAAGGCAAAGAGGAGGCACAGTAGCAATAAAAAGCCATTCACCGAATGTAATGGTTGGGGCAAGAGCTTCGAAAAACTGAACAACGCCGCCAGTGGGAACCAGCTCGAGCCAAAGGCCAGTCGAGTGTGCAGATTGCCTAAACCGGGGACTATCCCATACTGCTCGATCCACTTTGTGGCCTGTAAGTGATAGAGGCCAGTGTCGTAATTGAAGGGGCCGACCGATGATTGAAAAATCAGCAGGACGCTAATCAACAAAATGCCGATATCGGCCAGGTTGAATGATGCGTTGAGCTGGGAGAGATCGCTTTGCAAGGAGCTGATAAACGACTTTCGTTGGGCTAAGACCCGTGCGATCGCACCCAGCCAAAGGAGGGCGTTGGCCCCCAAGCCAACAGGTAGCCAGAGCGACAGGGCTGTGGCTAAGATAGCCAGCGTCCCTAGCCCCAATATCAGCTTGAGCGGCAGAGGCAAGTCGCCTTTGCCACCAGAGAAGCCACTGGATGTCAAAAAAGTCCAGATTGCCCAACCGTAGAGGTAGGACAGTGCCGCCATATAAATCCAGGCGGCAAAGTTTAGAAGCATTGGATATGGATAGATGCGTGAGTTTTGTTTAGATAACCCGTTAAGACGCGCTGAGTACACCGCAGGCTAACCTTGCACCGCCGCCACCCAAAGGGGCGGGGTCATCTGAAAAATTATCCCCCCCGGCATGGATCATCAACGAATGGCTTTTAGTCTGGTCAACGGTGAGGCGAGGGGCCAAGATAGGGGTGACTGCAATGCCAGAGCTGTCTACATACAGGGGCGGCAAATCGCCTAAGTGTCCCTCGCGATAGGGGCCTTTGTGTTCGCCTATGTTCATCGGGTCAAAATGTCCGCCAGCCGCAAGTCCAGGGACGATCTTTCCGTCTTTTTCGGCGGGACCACAGTCCGGATTGCCGTGAACATGGAGGCCATGCAGACCGGTTGGGAGGTCAGCTAAATCAGGGGTCAGTAAGAGGCCATATTCTGTATCTTCGAAGGTGAGGGTGCCGATAGAGCGACCCACGCCATCGGGGGCGGTCAGAGTGATGTCAGTGGTGAGGGACTCTGCGATGGTCAAAGACTCCTCCCCGAGGGCTATCGCAGACGGGACCCATAAAAACACGAGGGCCATCGCCATCAATAATACTTTCCGCATGCGCCTGTCTCCTGTACACAAAGCTAGGGTTAAAGTTAGGCCAATTGTACCGTCTTCCTGGGCGGCCCAATCTTGCCCCATAATAATCACCAGCCCTATCTAAGCAATCCCTATGGCACTTTCCCCAGATGATGCAAAGCAACTCCTCAATCAGCTCATTTTTGATGACCAGGCTCCGCAAGAGTGGGTTCAAGACGTTTGGGGGCTGAGTCCAACCCTGGGTGAGACGGGGGCGAGGCTGCTTGAGGTGTTTGAGGCGGTGGTGGCCTGCTGCCCCGATGAAAAACTAGAAAACCTGCTCCAAGGCTATTATCAGGCTCAAATGTCGGCTGATTAGAGCCTGATTGAACTGACCTCCGAATACCTGCAACAACATTGATTCAATCGCGACTTTGGCTGTGAGTTTGGCTAGACTCGCTATGATGACACTGATGCTTTAGTTTTGGGGCATAGATAGGTTTATGGAGAGCCCCCCGTTGGATCAGATTCCTGAGGTCTTACCTGGCATCTCCCTCAGCATTGAGCAGTGGGAGGCACTCCAAGCGATTGAAGCTTTTCTGCAAAGTCAGTCAAAGCTATACTTGCTGACTGGCTACGCGGGCACGGGCAAAACCACCCTGCTGCACGCGTTGATTGCCCGATTGCGATCGCAAAACGACAACCGCTCCGTTGTATTGACCGCTTTTAGCAACAAAGCTACCAAGGTGTTGCGCACCATGGCTGCCCAATGGGACCTCAAGGTAGACTGTATGACCTGCTGCAAGCTGCTCGGGCTAAAACCGGTACTTGATACAGCCACAGGGGATCAGGTCTTTGAGACTGTTCGCAATCAAGATAACCAGGTGCCCAACTTTCGCCTGGTCGTGGTGGACGAATGCTCAATGATCAACCAGGAGATGTGGAAGCTACTGGTGAATGCGGTATCTCGCCTGGACATTATGACCCAAATGCTGTTTGTCGGCGATCCGGCCCAGCTGCCCCCAGTCAATGAGGATGAGTCCTGCTGCTTTCAACAAATCATTCATCAGTCTGCCCTCAATCAGGTGATCCGCTACGGCGGGGCGATTGGGATCATTGCCGATGATATTCGCCGCAACATCGAGCGCGAGCGATTGCCTCGGTACGTGAACGATGTGAATGAGGATAAGACAGAAGGCTTTTTTACGATGCCCCGCGATCGCTGGCAGCAGTTACTGATCCGGGCCTTTACCAGCCCCAAATATAAGGCAGATTCCAACTATATCAGAGTATTGGCCTACACCAACCGCCGGGTCAAGCAGCTCAATCAGATGATCCGCACGGCGATTTATGGTGATCACCTTGATGAGTATGTGGTGGGTGAGCGCCTGATTGCCAATACCCCTTGTCTCGATGACGAAGCGGTATTGCTACAGACCTCAGAAGAGTGTGAGGTGATCGAGATTAAACGCGGCAAGGTCGAGAATTTACCAGTTTGGTTTTTGCAAGTTTACACCGAAGAGAACGAATTTCGAAATTTGGTCGTGCTACAACAACAGGCATTGCCCGAGTTTAAGCAAAAACTCAATGAGTATGCTAAAACGCTACAGTGGGAGGTTTTTTGGGCGTTTAAGCAGCGCTTTCACGATGTCAACTATGCCTATAGTCTAACCGTACATAAAAGTCAGGGGTCTACCTTTCAAGATGTTTTTGTGGATCTCCCGAACCTGATGTATAACCCCAAAACAATCGAACGCAATCAGCTTGTCTATGTAGCCTTTACCCGCGCTGCAAAACGGCTGTTTGTTTATCAATAAGCAATTATCAAGCAACACGCAGCTGTTACTGCCAGGTTGCGGTTGAGGCCCGAAACCCAACTGAGTGACCTCTACCTTGGTGGCTAACTAGCCGGCAATCTCCTCAAGGTCTTGACCAAAGGTAATCACATAGCCATTGCTGTCTCGAATCGCGAATTCTCGCATTCCGTAGACCATGTTGTCGATGGGCCATGCAATTTCGACCTTATCCTTCAGCGCATCCCAAAGCGCATTCACATCAGTTGGGTAGCAATAGAGCTGCCCTGTCAAAGTAGGTGACCCCGTTGCAGACTCAGCCTGGGTCACAAACATCAGTGTTACTTGTCCAGCCTTCAAAGCTGCCCACTGAGTAGGCCCCTCCTCAGGCCAGGTACCCTGTAGCTCAAATCCAAGAATATTTGTGTAATAATCAATCGTTTCCTGAAGATCACTGACCTCCAGCATGGGAGAGATAGCCCCTAATTTCATAAAAAACACCTTGATTAGTTCATTTGTATTGAATTATAGTTTTTCGTTATCGCTACAAAAAGTCATCAAGCAGAAACATTACGTTCTGACGCCAGTCATCTATAAAGAATGGTTTATAAGGTCCTCATTATATTTTTAAGCCGGGCATTCAGATCACGGCGATGGCGGAGTCAGGTGCAATATATTGGTATGGGTGCAGGTTTCTAAAACGCTTACTGTCAGCTCCTTTTATAGATACTTCAATTGATGGAAGCACTCCCCATAAAAGCTGTTTTAATCGCTGCTGGCCAGAGCACGTTTATCCTGAGCACGTTGATTGGGTGCCCGATGGCTGAGATGGCCAGGGCTCAGGCACTACCCAATGTGAGACCGGACTCAGCTCAGCCGAGTGTCAGCGCCTTTACCCGTCAGCCTATCGAGTCAAGCTACCTCTTAGGGCCGGGTGATCGGCTATCTCTCAGCTTTTTCAACGTGCCTGAGTACGACGGCGAAGAGCAGGTTTTGGTCGATGGGTCAGTCAATCTGCCACTGATTGGTAAGCTCCCCGTTGCCGGGTTAACCCTGGAGGATGCCACCCAGACCATTCAAAATGCCTACGCCAACTATTTAAGAACCCCGCTGATCACCGTTGACCTGATCGCCCCACGCCCCATCAGGATTGGCATCTCGGGCGAAGTCAATCGCCCCGGCTCCTACGAGATACCGCTCACCGATGGCGAGAGTGACGCTGTCCTAGAGTGGCCCACCGTGGTCGAGGCCATCAAGCTATCTGGCGGTATTACTGACCAAGCCAACGTCCGGCAGATCGAGATCCTCCGCCCCCAGCCCTTGGGCGGTCAACAAGCCATTCAAATCGATTTTTGGGAAATCCTCAACACGGGCAATATCCAAAACGACATCACCCTGCGCCACGGCGATGCTATTCACATACCCACCGCGACAGCCCTGAGCCCCCAAGAGCTGACCCAGCTATCGGCGGCTAACTTTTCCCCTGATAGCATTCGCGTCACAGTCGTCGGCGAGGTCACCGCCCCAGGACTGGTGGAGGTGCCGCCCAATGCACCGCTTAACCAAGCCCTGTTAGCAGCCGGGGGCTTTGACCCGCAACGGGCCGACACCGACGAAGTTGAGCTGGTGCGACTCAACCCAGACGGCACGGTCTCGCAACGGGTGGTCGAAATTGCCTTTGACCAGGGGATTAATGAAACCACCAACCCGTCGCTTCGCGATAATGATGTGGTGGTCGTCGGTCGGTCAGGCAGTGCCGCTTTTTCAGATACGGTTGGTGGTGTCTTTGGTCCAGTGGGGGCCATTTTGTCGCCTTTCAGGTTACTCTTCGACCTGCTAGATGGTAATTAAGAGGCTAAGTTAAGACCCCTATGCAAGCAGCAGAGTCAGAATTTGGACTTGGACAGTACTGGCAAATCTTAAAGCGTCGTTGGCTCCCTTCGTCGTTGATATTTGCCAATACGTTGGCGTTGCTGAGTATTTTAGGTCTAACCCAGACGCCACTGTTTGAAGCAGAGGGTAAACTCAGATTCAAAAGCCAAGATACGACCTCAGCATTAACCGGCCTGGGTAACGAAATCGGTCAGTTAGAAGCACTAGACAGCAAGGAAAATCCGATTGCCACTGAGATTGGGGTCATTCGCACCGTTCCGATTATTCAAAAAACCATTGAGCAGCTAGACCTCAAGGATGACGACGGTAACCCGGTCAAACCTAAGCAATTTTTGAGTAACCTCGATGTTAGCAACGAGCGAGGCACAGATATTCTGAAGGTGAGCTATCAGTCTCCCGAGGCTAAATTGGCAGAGCAAGTTGTCGATACGCTGATGTCGGTCTATCTGGCCGAGCATCTTTTGGCCAACCGAGCTGAGGCTGCAGCAGCCCGCGAGTTTATTGAGAAACAGCTCCCCGATGCTGAAAATCGCGCCCGTCAGGCAGAAGCCACCCTACGCGACTTTAAAGAACGCAATCAGGTGATTGCCCTGGAGGCAGAAGCCCTCTCGACCGTCTCAAGCTTAGAAGATTTGCAGGGACAAATTACCGGCATTTCATCCCAGCTAGCCGATACCGAAGCCCAATTTGACACCTTGCAAGCTCGATTGGGACGTAATCCGCAGGCAGCGCTGATTGCCACTGCGGTGAGTCAGTCCAGCGGGGTCCAGCAGGTGCTAACCGACTATCAAGAGGTCGAATCCAACCTGGCGGCTGAGCGGGTTCGGTTTCACAACCAGCACCCCACCATTGTCGATCTTGAAACCAAACGCACTAATCTAGACAGCCTCTTAAATGAGCGGATTGGCACCGTATTGGGCCCCCAAGCTCTGCCCACAGAAGCGAATCTGCAAATCGGCGAGGTTGAGGCAGCGCTGATTGGCGACTATATTCGCTTAGAGGCCCGACTGACGGGTTTACAAGACCAGGCCATTGCCCTCCAGGAGGCAGAGCAGGCCTACTTGGAACGGGCCAGCAATTTGCCTCGACTAGAGCAAGAGCAGCGAGAGCTAGAGCGCCAGCTAGAGGCGGCCCAATCGACCTATGCCTTGTTACTCCAGCGCCTCCAGGAAGTGCGGGTCGCCGAGAACCAAAATGTGGGCAATGTGCGGGTGATTCAGCCCGCTGACGTTTTAACTGGCCCCATTGCCCCCCGTAAGAAGCTCTATTTTGTGGCAGGAGCCCTGTTGGGCGGTGTGCTGGGGGTTGGCACTGCGTTGGTTTTAGAAGCCCGAGATCGGTCTATCAAAACGGTAGACGAGGCTAAAAATAGATTAGGTCAGCCAGTGCTGGGAGTGATTCCAACCTTTGGGAGAGGGGGCCGAGTTAATCGATTGCGCGATGTAGACGAACGCATGATTCCAACCTTGGTGGTACAGGGACAAAGTCCTTCCCTCTCTAGCGAGGCTTACCACATGCTGCGCAACAATCTCAAATTTTTAGATTCTGATCATCCACCCAATGTGATTTTGGTGACCAGCTCGGTCCCACGAGAAGGGAAATCCACGGTCGCCAGCAATCTAGCCGCCTCGATTGCCCAAACCGGCAAACAGGTGCTGCTAATCGATGCTGATTTGCATCATCCCATCCAACACTGGGTCTGGGATATCCCGAATCAAGAGGGTCTGAGCAATGTCCTGGTCGGTCAGGTCTCTCCTGAGGAAGCCATGACTGAGGTGATTCCAAACCTCAAGGTGTTACTGGCGGGTGTTGTGCCCCCTAATCCAGCGGCGCTACTCGATTCGCAACGGATGACCACCCTCTTGCAAACGTTCAAGGTCCAATTTGATTACGTGATTCTGGATACACCTGCCCTGAGCGGGGGGGCCAGCGCTTCGATCCTTGGCAAAATGGTAGATGGCATGCTCCTGGTAGTGCGGCCTAAGGTAGCCGACAGCGCCAGCCTTGACTATGCGAAAACCCTCATCGAGCAGTCTCAGCAAAAGGTGCTTGGCCTGGTGGTCAACAGCACCCTGCCCAATTACGAACCCTACGGGCAGTACCTATCGGATGAGTTCTATTTCAATACCAGTCGTGACCCTGACCAGATTGGGGATGGGTCTCTAGAGATTGAAATTACATCTCAGAATCGATAGTATTCTCTCGATCACTGACCGTTACAGGACATCCCCAAGGGAAGGCCCCTACGACTTTATGTGGTGTCCGGCTAGCGACTGGAAGTCACGCCTACAAACAAGCTAGTGTCTTTGTAGAAGTGGTTTCTCACCGCCAAGCTCAGAATTTTGTCAGTCAATCAGGTCTCGAATCTTGTCTTCTAGATTCAGTTATTTGCATTAGGAGTTTTGGGCGATGAAAGATGGGTTTCTGCGATCGCAACCCCCAACACCATACCCACCAAACTCATCCAGGCTGCGATCGCACCCAGCTGCATCAGCCCGATGGCTATCACCGCACTCACACCGACATAGCTCCCGGCAACTTGCCCATGGGACCAACCCGCCTGGTGCAGCCGCTGGTAAAGATGAAAGCGATGGGCTTGAAAGATATTGTCGCCTCGCAGCAAACGACTCACCAGGGTGTAAATGGCGTCGCCTACCAGGGGCAGTAAAATCGCCAGGCTGGTCCACGCCGTACCCGTCGTTAAGTGCGGCTGTGAGAGCAAGGCAATGCTGACCACCGCACCGAGGGTCGTGCTGCCCGCATCGCCCATAAAGATCTTGGCCGGAGACCAGTTCCAATAAAGAAACCCGAGCAAGGCCACCACCCACAGCCAGAGCACTGGCTGCTGGCTCCAAATCGCCAAGAAGGTAAGCTGTAGCGCCGAAACACCGGCCACTAAGCCATCTAAGCCATCCATAAAGTTGTAGAAATTGATCAGGGCGGTCACCCCAATCACCGTCAGCCCCGTCGCTAGCCACACCCCTGGCATCCCCAGCGGGCTCAGCCCCGGCAGCGGAAACGCCCCACAGGCATAGACAATCACCGTCGCCACGCTGAGCTGCACTAGATACCGCAGCCCAGACGACACACTACGCCAATCGTCTATGATACCGATGGCAATCAAAGGCACTAAGGCAAGCCATATCAGAGGGGGCACCCCCACTGTCAACGCAGGCGCGACCAGCCAAACGATCGGAAATGCGATCGCAAACGCAATAATAAACCCCAACCCGCCCCCTCGAGGCGTCGGGCGAGTGTGAGAGCTGCGCTCATTAGGAATATCGAGCAGCTGATGTTGCAAATACTTTCGAACCCCGGCGACCGCCACCAGGCTCAGAGCCAGCGTTGGCCCTAAGAAAGGCAGAGCAAACGCTGGCGTCAGCGTCGCTATCATGCTGGATATCATGAATTGAAATCTCCTTGGCAAGATGAGCAATCAAATGGCAGTGCAGCCTTACTTTGACCGCATACAGACTGTTAATTGCATCTACAGGTATTTGCATCTACGGTTAATTGCATCGATGGGCGATGGCAGCAGACCAACGCTCCATTGCTTAAGACGTTAACGACACAAACATGTTGCCTTAAATAACTCTATCCGCAAGATGGCTTAAAATAGATGAAGTCATCAAAAAGATTGGGTGTTTAGCCACCGAGATCGAGTAAAGCGTTGGGTATGCAATTATCTCGGTGTGACCGTCTCGGTGCGAAGGGTGCCCGTTAGCGCTTTAAATTTGAAGGGTGTTCATTTGGGCTTTAAATTTAAGGTGCGCTGTAGCCCAGTCGCCAGGGAGTAGGGCGGTTGCCAATCTAGGCGAGATCGCAACTTACCATTGTCGACAAAAAGTGAACCGAGCAAGCGCTCCATTGTCTCAGAATTTAGACCAATAGATCGACCCAAAGCAGATTGGAGTACATCTCCCAAAGTGCCGCCTAAACGCAACATCCCAGGTGGAATCTTGAGCAGCTGACAGGGTTTGTCAACACACTTCGCCAGAGCTTGAATCAGTGCTGGAGTTGATAAATCTTCGCCATCACTGGCTAAGAACACCTGATTGATTGCCTGGGGATGGGTCATCACCCGCACAATAATATCCACCAGATTGCCCACATAGATAAAACTCCGACGATTCTCAATCGCCCCAAAGGGCAGCGGCAGCCCCTTATCCACCAGTTTAATCAGGCGCTCCATATTGCCCGGATTACCCGCCCCATAGACCAGGGTGGGGCGAAGGAGGGTCCAAGTCATGGCATCGCCCGCCCCCTCGATCACGACCTTCTCTGCATCAAACTTGCTACGGCCATAGGGTGTATCTGGATGACAGGGCGCATCCGCCGTCAACTGGGTAGGGCTCAGCGTAGCCATCGCCCCAATTGAGCTCATAAACACAAAATGCTTAACCCCCCGCTCAACACACTGCCTGACTAAGTTGGCAGTCCCCTGGACATTGACCCGCTGAAAGTCACGCTCGGGGTCCACAGACGTATCCTTAATCTGATGGGCACGGGCAGCAAGGTGGACAACTGTATCTATCCCCTCTAGAGCAGTGTGCCAATCGGTCTCACCGTCAATATCCCCAACCACGACCGATCTGATAGGCACCCTGAAAGGCTGATGAGGCTCACTACGCACAGCCGCGACAATCTGCCAATTTACCTGGTCAAGAGCCGGCAGTAAATGCCCGCCAATAAATCCGGTTGCCCCGGTCATTAAAACAGTTTTAGACGGTGTTTTTAGGTTTGGCATCGTTGGCTACTTAATCTTCATGACGGCTTTCTCGATAAACTGGAAATCCATCACTCAGAGGAATCCAGCGTAGCTTGCTACTCACTCGAGTATGGTCTTTTGGGGGTAGCTGTTCTGGATTATCTAAACTGCAAGTGGTGATATCGACTTCATCAGGAAAATCATCCAGTTCGCAAGTTAGAGGCGTGCCACAGTGAGGACAGAAGGTCCGTGAGCCCCTCGCCGTTGATTTAAACCGTGTAGGGGTGCCCGAGGTAAATTTAAATCCTGATTTTGCAGCACTAAACCATGTCACAAAAGGCGCACCACTGGTACGACGACAGACAGAGCAATGACAGTTGGTTTCATGAAAGGGAGAACCACTCACCTGATATCGAATAGCCCCACAAAAGCATCCACCTTGAAGCACAACTTTAAATTCCTGGAACTTCTGCATTGATGATTCAAACTTACACCAACATCGCAAAGGCGGTACGGCTGTGTTGATGGGTTACAGGTCCCCGGCTGCTTATTCGAGTTCAACACTGTCCCTAGACACCAGAGAAGAAGCCGGGGATCTAGCCCCAGCCAAGCGGCCAGGGGGTTTTACTCAATCCATATCTAGCAACTTATCGTAAATCTCCTCAATCTGTTTCACCATCAACATTGCGTCAAAACGTTCTCGAGTCAGCACTTTAGCGTTAACCCCCAGTTGTTCACGCAGCTCAGGATGTTGCAGCAAATAGATCAAATGGGCCGCTAGCTGATCGATATCCCCCGAGGGAAATAGTAGCCCCGTTTCATTCGCATGGACAATCTCAGGAATCCCGTAGATCTCAGGCACCACCACCGGCTTAGCCAAAAGCATCGCCTCGGTCATGGCTCGCCCCAGCCCTTCCCACAGAGAAGACAGGGCAAAGATATCGGCAATTTTCAAAATCTCAGGTACGTCTTCCCGCGATCCGAGCAGGCGCACTTGAGCCGTGAGATTTAGCTGCTGGATTTGGGTTTCGAGCTGCGATCGCAACTCCCCCTCCCCCAC
>JBCDDJ010000084.1:0-17550 GCA_039180385.1 Cyanobacteria bacterium P01_G01_bin.38
TACCACGACTAGTGCTCGTTAGTCATCTCCCCACTCGCTATCGGCTGTTTGATGAGCCTCAACAATGGCCGTTCGCAATGCTGACCAATCTACTCTGTCTTTAGATTGATTGGACTGCAGTTGCCCGGCCTGTAAATGCAGTACCTGGGTCACCACCGGGGCGATGAGCTCAAGCTGATGGTTGGCCATCACGATGGTGAGCTGTTGCTGTTGGGTAAGCTGTTGCAGCTGTGTCAGTAAAAATTCAGCGAAGCCAATATCTTGGGCTGAGGTCGGTTCATCCAGGAGGAGGAGTTGGGGCGCTGCGATCAAGGCGCGTGCGATCGCAACCCGCTGTCGCTGACCCATCGATAGCTCTGCCTCGGTGCGCGATAGCCAATCCCGAGGAATCTTGAGACGATCAAGCCAGGGCAACATCTGCTGCTTTGCCTGGGCGGGGGCTTGCCCCCGCAGCACAGCCGGATAGCACAGCGCCGCCTCGACCGACATTCCCAATAATTTGCTGTCTTGCAGCACCAGGCTCATTTGTCGCCGCAGGGGCACCACTGGCAAAGTTGCCAATGATTGACCTTGCCATAAAATCTGACCCTGACTGGGCTCCACCAGACGATTCATCAACCGCAGCAAGGTGGTTTTACCCGCCCCTGAGGCCCCTACGACGCCGACAAAGCTGCCGGTTTTGATATCAAAAGACAGATCCCTCAAAATCTCATTCAGACCCACTGGCGCTTGCACGCTCACCCGGTCAAATTTTATTTGGGCTGTCTCCCCCGCTATCTTCTCCACGTCCGCCTTTAAGCCTCCACGTCTGCCCTTGCTTCTGCCTTGACGGTTGACTGTACTGTTGCCACCTATGCCACCGCCATCCCAATCGTCCAAACATCGACTAGCAATAGCAATAGCGTCACCATTAGCAGTAAAAAATACATCCAGGGCTGGGCCAGAGGTTTGATATCGCGGGTGTCTATCCCCGTTTTTGCCTCGACCTGCTGCACCAGCCGAGCAAACCCCACCACCCGCATCGGTAACAGGTAGGCCCGGTCCGCATCAGGGGTCAAAAAGTAATACACCAGCCCCCCCTGCCCAGTAGAGCGCGGTTTTAGAGTCTGAATCTCAGACCACTGTAGCGACCATCCCCGCCGTAACAACCATCGGATCCAGCCCGGATAGGTGACCCGAATCCCTGCATCGTCAAGCTCGACGCGTTCACTGAGACCGCCGTACAAGATCAGCCCGCCGATCCATAAGCCGATCCACAACACCCAGGCTGGGAGCGGCGCATCCGTCATCGTTGCCAAAAAAGGCAGCGGCAGCACCAGTGCACTATAAAACCCCAGCAACGTAATCTGAATCAACGGAGAAATTTGGAATTGCTCACTAGATATAGGGGGAAGGGTAGTCTTGCTGCTGAGCTGTTCTGACATTTTGAGCTTTTGGTTTCTAACTCCTATCTCCTACCCCATCATTATCCAGAACATTCCAACTTAAGCACAATCCTAGAAGACCTCACGGCAAATACTTCTGAACGACCTGCCAACCGCTATAGGTCACCGCTGCAAAGGCCACGAATAAAAATCCATTTAAGCTCAAGTGCAGAGGGCGCGCCCAGGGCCGCTGAGGATGAATTTGGGTCGCACTCCAGGCCGACACACATACCAGTGCCACCACGGTTAAACCCATCAGTAAATGCCAGGAATGTCCCAAACGACCATATTCACCCAAAGTGCCGACAAGGCCAATGCCCATGAGCAACAGCACTAAACCCACTAACCCCCCCCCAAGACCATAGTGCAAAGGTCTTAGCCATTTGGGTCGATCTGCCTTGGCCTGACGGGTGTACCAAAGTCCGCCGCCAGTGAATGCCAAAAGGGCATAGGTTGTTAACGATAACCCCATCGACCAGGCTGCAATTCGCCATAGCCATAAAAAAGAAGGCAAATCCATCAC
Organism: Cyanobacteria bacterium P01_G01_bin.38; assembly: GCA_039180385.1. Taxonomy (GTDB): domain Bacteria; phylum Cyanobacteriota; class Cyanobacteriia; order Phormidesmidales; family Phormidesmidaceae; genus SIO4C1. The sequence continues at coordinate 1,948 of JBCDDJ010000084.1, forward strand.
ACGCTCATATTCGACATCCCTATCATCTCGCTAAAGCGGTAGTCAAAAAATAACCCTCCACACTGTAGTGGAAGGTTGACATGTTTCAGCAGATTGACCAAGCAGGCTCACTATCAGCTAACGCCTTGATACACCAGAAGCCCATCTAGTCTACAGACCCGACCGTAGCCCTGAACTCGGCCCTGTCAATGACAGGCTCAGGGACAACGGCCATCGCAGATGGCATGCCTTGGGTAGTCATCCCAGTACTGTCCACAGACTCTTGCAGTGTCAAACGCTCGCAGGGGATCGTATCCGACAAGATGGCGCTGGCCATCATCCCAGTATGAATTTCCAGCTGGGCATGGGGGATCGCTTCAAACACCAAGCGCTGCCCTGGAAAAACAACCCTTTCAAAATACCAATTTGGAATATTTGTAATCCTTGCAACCTGAATTTTGCTCGTTGCATTGACGTAGCAGCATAGGAGAGCTTGCTCACCATCAGACGGCAATGAATCAAGAATTTGAGTCATATAAGTAAAGGAAGATTAATCTGCCTGCACAACTGTTCACAAGGTTAACACCGGGCGATCCCTGACGACTGTAAAAGTCACTACCAAGGCGAGTGAATGCTAAGTTTGATGGCAAAACTTTCACAAAACAACACAAACTTAAGTGACGTCTTCCCCATTCATCTGTGTGCCCATAAAACTAGGAGCTAAATATGTGCATAAGTGAGCGTATAAATAGCGGTCAAAATATTAAGAAAAGCCTAATTTTTTAGGTGTATTTAACTAACATCCCATAGGGGCGAGTCCTATTGGGTCCATACGGTGATCGCGATTGCCCTGGGCAGATGCCCATTTGACCCTCGCAGGGATCGTGTCAGTGAATCGCTATGGGATCCAGTGCTATCGTAAAGATATGTGAAAAAGATGAAAGCTGATTTCGGTCACTTGGTATCGCTATGTCCCCTCGAGTTCTCTACGTTCGACTGCCTTGCAATCCTATTTTCCCGATTGGGGTGGTCTATTTAGCTGATCACATCCACAAGCTTTTTCCTGCGGCGGAGCAGCGCATTTTTGATTTGGGTGCCTTTCCTCCCCTGGATTTTGGCGTGGCCCTGGATGCCTGTATCGATGAATTTCAACCCACTCTGCTGGTCTTTTCGTGGCGAGATATTCAGATCTATGCGCCCGTGGGCGGTCGGGGGGGTAACCCGTTGCAAAATGCATTTGAGTTTTACTATGCCCGCAACCCTTTAGTTAAGCTGCGAGGGGCTATGGGGGGGCTGCGGATGGCCTCTACTTATCTGAATGAGCTTTGGCAAAATCTGGGCTTGATTAAGCGAGGGCTTAAACGGGCCAAGCGATACACCGATGTGAAAGTGGTGGTCGGGGGGGGAGCCGTTAGTGTCTTTTATGAGCAAATTGGCGAGATGTTGCCCAAGGGCACCATTATCTCGGTGGGTGAAGGCGAAGTTTTGCTTGAGAAGCTGCTACGGGGTCAGGACTTTGCGGATGAGCGTTGCTATGTGGTGGGGCAAGAGCAGCCACGGGATCGCCTGATCCACGAGTGGCCCACCCCGATTGAGAAGACGGCTTGCCAGTACGACTATATTGAGCGCATCTGGCCCGAGTTTGAATACTATCTGCAAGAAAGTGATTTTTATGTCGGTGTGCAGACCAAACGCGGTTGCCCCCATAACTGCTGTTACTGTGTTTACACGGTGGTTGAGGGCAAGCAGGTGCGGATCAACCCTGCCGATGAGGTGGTGGCCGAGATGCGCCAGCTCTATGACCGGGGGATTCGCAATTTTTGGTTTACCGATGCTCAGTTTATTCCGGCCCGTAAGTTCATTGACGATGCGGTCGAGCTGCTGCAAAAAATTGTGGATTCAGGGATGACTGATATCCACTGGGCGGCCTATATTCGTGCCGATAACCTGACGCCGCAGCTGTGCAATTTGATGGTCCAGACGGGGATGAACTATTTTGAGATCGGCATTACCAGCGGCTCCCAGGAGCTGGTGCGAAAGATGCGTATGGGCTACAACCTGCGCACGGTGCTGCAAAACTGTCGGGATCTCAAATCGGCCGGGTTTAACGACCTGGTGTCGGTCAACTATTCCTTTAACGTGATTGACGAGCGCCCTGAGACCATTCGTCAAACCATCGCTTACCACCGAGCCCTGGAAGAAATCTTTGGCCGCGATAAGGTAGAGCCTGCGATTTTCTTTATTGGCTTACAGCCTCACACTCACCTTGAGGACTACGCCCTGGAGAATAATATTCTCAAGAAGGGCTACGATCCCCTGGCGATTCATCTACCGTGGGTGGCTAAAAAGCTGCTCTGGAATCCGGAACCGTTAGGGTCTTTCTTCGGCGAGGTTTGTCTACAAGCCTGGCGGCAAAATCCTAACGATTTTGGCCGCGAGGTGATGGATATTCTAGAAGAGAAGCTAGGGCGATCCCCGCTGGAGGAAGCGCTGACGGCTGAGGTTATATCAGAAAAGCGGGCGTTGGTTGCGATCTCATAAACGCACCTCTTGAACTCCCTCGGTTGTGTCCAGGCTTCCTTCAATAAGCGCTGAGTTGAAAACCCAGCGCTTATTGAAGGAAGCCTGATAAAGAGACTCAGCGCTATAAATCAACTAAATTATCCAGCCACTTAGCTCTGGCAGATCGTCAGCCTATCTCCCTTTGGCTATATCAGCTTGGCTAGATCAGCATAGACAACGATTTCAACTCCCAAAACCACTAGCAGCAATGCTTCAAAAATGCTTAGAAGCATTAATGATGGAGGGGTTTGAGTCACGAGTATCCAAAAGGCTATCAGGCTGATTAGCCCAGAAATGACAAACGTGAGCTGGTCAATAACCAACTGCTCAAATTTATGCCGCTTTCGATGGGGATCACTGCGGTGGGCTGTTTCCCAACCAATGATGCCTTCGATATCAGGGCTATCGGTCGCAGCCATCAGTTTTTCGGCCAGGGTATAGCCCATGTATCGACCTAGGGCCGTAATTTTTTCGTCGTTGGGTCGCAATAGTAGGGTAGGCATTGCCCACCTTCTGACCGAAATTAATATAAGGCAGGGCTTTGGCGAAGAGTGGCGTGCGGTGGTGGGTGACCCAGGTAAGGAAGACAGTGCTGCCGGGGATATAGAGACGACGGTAGTTGGGCCTCGGATCACGCGACAAAGCAGGGTTTGCTTAGTATGCCCGGTGATGTTGAGAGTGAAACAGTTGATGTGTGGGCTTTAAGGGGCTGATGAATTGCGAAACGGTTGATGTGTGGGCAATGCACACCCTACCTGCTTTGTTTCTGGGTTGGCTGTGATGCTGATTGATAGAATCACTCACCCAAATTTGGGCACCTTGATTTAGGCGGGTTGATAACATCAATTTCTTTACGTCATTAATTTGCAGCTCCCTAAGGATTTTGTGAAGATTTTTCGGGAAGGCCCAGTCGCCTCGAAGAAGCTGCCAGAATGCTCATGAGTGAACGCTTTGCTCCATTTCTTTGCCCATCCCTTAGCCCATGATGGTCCAGCCCGAGTTACCGATTTCAGATTTACCCATTGCAGAGAAGTCAACAGCAGTCCCTGCGCTACCCACCGTCTCGGTGATTGTACCGATCTACAACGGTGAGCGAGATTTGGCTGGGCTCATAGACTGTCTGCTCAAGCAAACGTATCCAGCTGAGCGGGTGGAATATTTGCTGGTAGATAATGGCAGTTGCGATCGCACCTCCGACCTGATCCAATCCGCCATTACCCAGGCTGAGACCCAAGGCATCACCCTCAGAGGGCTGCAAGAAACCAAGATCCAGAGTGCCTATGCCGCTCGCAACACTGGCATTCGCCAGGCCACTGGCGAGATTTTGGCCTTTACCGATGCCGACTGCTATCCGCGTCCCGACTGGCTAGAAAATTTGATCCAGGGCTTTAGCGACGACGCCATCGGCCTGGTGGTGGGCGAAGTGATCGCCTTTCCTGGGAAAACCTGGCTGGAGCACTATGCCGAGCGCAAGCGACTGATGTCGCAAAAGGATACCCTGGCCCATCCCTTTTGTGGCTATGGCCAAACCGCCAACCTAGCCATCCGGGCCAGCGCTCTGAGAAAAATTGGCCTATTTCGCCCCCGCATGACCACCGGGGGTGATGCCGACATCTGCTGGCGGCTCCAGCGAGAAGGGGGCGTTCAGCTGGCCTTTGTCGAGTCCGCCGTGGTGGAGCATCACCACCGTACTACCTTTCAAGATCTCCACGCCCAGTGGTACCGCTATGGCCGCTCCAATCGCTTTTTGCATCAGCTCTACGGTATCAAGTTGACTCGCCCGCTGATGCCCCGAGAGGTGCGCCACACCTTGGCCCGCTGGGCTTTAAAGGAAGTCCCCCTGACCGGCTTAAAGATGCTGCGGGGCAAAGCCGATTGGCTAGATTTAGCCATGACCCCCATCAGCCTCTATTGCTTTCGGGCTCGCCACCAGGGGCAAGCCCGATCAAGCCTGCCCGAGGAGGCTCGTGAGATTGCTGTATTTACTGAATTGACTATTGAGGACCCTGATTAATGCGTCTGCTGGTGCTATCGCTGAATACGTTTCCTTATCCCCCCAGTGCGGGTGCTGCCGAAGGGCGCACCTTTAACCTGCTGAAATATTTAGGGCAACACTACGAGGTCACAGTGGTGGCCCACCAAAATGCCAATGCGACGCCGGAAAATATCGAGGCTTTAGAAGGCTGGATAAAAGCCGTGAAGCTGTTCCCACCAGTTCGCCCAGAGCCCGCTAGCGACGGGGGTGCCCTGGGGCAGGTGGGCCGTCTGGTGCGGTTTGCCCTCACGGCCACCCCCCCGAATGTAGCCCATCGGTTTTCGCCCGAGGTCTATGCCTGGGTAGGGCAAGCAGTTGAGGCTGGTGAGTTTGATGCGATCATCTGCGAGCACAGTGTGAATGAGATGTATGTGCAGCCAGGGTTTTGCGATCGCATCCCTACCCTGGTCGACATCCACAGCTCAGTCTATGGTTGGGTCAAAAACCATCTCGAAGCCGGTGCTTCGGAAAATGCCCAGAGAGATCGGCTCTATCTGCCCCTGTTAGCCCGCTATGAAAAGCGCTACTGCCAAAAATTTTCCCACCTGATTGTCACCACCCCCGACGATCGCCAACAGCTACAAGCCTTGGTGCCCAATGCCAAGATGACAATCGTCTCCAACGGGGTTGATTTAGAGACCTTTCCCTATCGAGCCCGGGATCCGGGCAGGCAGTCCCTGATTTTGATCGGGGCCATGGACTCATCCCACAATATTGATGCCGCTGGTTTCTTTGCCAGAGACGTTTTTCCTAAGCTCCGAGCCCGCTATCCCCAGGCCACCCTCAGTCTGGTAGGGGCCAGACCCGTGCCCGAGGTTAAAGCTTTAGACGCCCTACCGGGGGTGAGCGTCACCGGGCGTGTGCCCTCGATTACCGACTATATGCACCAATCTACCGTGAGTGTAGTACCGCTGCGAGCTGGACTGGGGATCAAAACCAAAACCCTCGAATCTATGGCGGCTGGGGTGCCAGTGGTGGCCAGCGATCGCGGATTAGAAGGGTTGACCGTAGATGGGACGGGAACGCCTTCGCGGGCGTTACGAGCCAACCATCCCGACGCCTACGTCGATGCCATCAGCCGCCTATTTGAAGATGCTGACCTGCGGCAGACCCTCTCTAGTAATGCCCGTCAGATGATTGAAGCGGAATATACCTGGGAGATTGCCGGTAAACGGTACGACCAGGTGCTATCCTCCTAATTCACAGGTGTCATCCTCTAATTCTAAAGTCGTAGTCTTTAAAGACTAGCCACCAAAGCCTTTAAAGCTACAGCTACAGACGCCAGCGTTGTTTAGGCCAATGCATGTAGAAGCATACGCCATGCCCCCGAAGAAAGTCACTGCCCCCGAAAATTATTCATCCGCTGCCAAGGTCAAGCTTTGGGTTAAACCCGAGCGCACCCAAAAGCTGGGCTGGCGTATCGGTACCTTGCTAGGGCTAGGGGCGACCGCCACGCTAGCCGGTTTTGTAATTTGGTCGGGGGTGCGCCTGATTATTGATCCCTATAGCCCCAACTGGCTGACCACGGTTGTGCCGGCCCTCGGCAACCCAGAAAAAACGCCACTGCTTACGATGGCTGAGATCAAGGCCAATTTGCCCGCTGGTATGACAGCAGGGGAGCCAGTCCTCTGGAAGTCGAGCAAAACCCCCAGCCAATCGAACCGCACGCCAGAGGCTAGCGAGGCGGATTGGATTATCCCTATTTTTCAAACTCAGCAGCGCTGTCGGGGCGGTGCCCAAGCTCTGACGCCCACTGGGGGCTGTGCCACGATCGTTGAGCTGCAAGTCTATCGCCCCCAAGGTGCGGGTAGCGATGGGACCCGCTTTAAGTGGGCCAACCAAATTACGGTTCGTGGTCCCAAAGAAAGCTTTGTCACCTCCCCCCTAATTGGCACTGCCGCCGAAGTGGCTGGTGTCGATCACACCGCCGCCCTGACCACGGTCAAGCTGTTAGAGCAACCCCTCGAACCCCAGCAACCTTGGATTTCTTTAGAAGGCACTCGCAAGGTGGGAGCGCTCCGGGTGCGATATGGCCAGCTTGTGCACTATGCCCCCCGCAGTGGTCAGCTGACGCCCCTACTCGCCTGGACCAGTGGTGCGGGCAAGCAGCCGTTTTTTCGAGCCTTGGATGAATCTGGCCCCGACGAGCTGATGATTGATCACACCGTCGGCCTAGAGCCTAAGTTGCAAGCCTATCAGGTGATTGCCAATCGACCGCCTCAACTCAAAGAAATTTCCCTGCGGCGGACTGTTTTTAAGGACACTCCGGCGACCTCGCTTTATGATAAAGCCCTTCTGCTAGCCAATAGCGGAGGATGGTCCCATGCGTTGCAAATCATGCAAAGTGCCAAGAAGGCCCTGGGTGACGATTGGTCCCCCGCCGCCGAAGCCCAACTTAAGCTGATCGGGGCTCATGCCCAGCTCACCCAGGCCCAGGCCGATCGCACTTGGTCAAGTCAGCGTCAACAGCTCCTGGCTGACCTGATTGATGGTCGTTGGGAAACCGCCCTCAAGCAGACCGAAGCCTCCCCGGCGACCTATGCAGAGTTATTAAACCTGCTTAAGACTCATTTTCCCCGGCTTTGGCCTCGCGTTGAGGCTTATCTCAAGGCCCATCCCCGAGACGAAGCTGTGCAAATCTGGGGGGCGATTCTGCTCACGGCTCGGCAAACCCCCGATGCTGGTAAAGACTGGTTAGAAAAACAGTCTCAGCCTAGGGCTGCCCTGGCGCGCTGGCAAACCCTGACCGATCGCGTCGATCAGCTTGCTCGCTTTACGATGATCCCTCAGACCAACGCAGCCATCCCGGTCTCGGCATCTTCTCCGGGGCTGTCATCAGGCACGTCTTTAGATACGGGCCGTTACCAGCAATTGTTTGGCAGCTTATCTCCGGTCAGTGCCCCCCGCGTTACACCGGACCCAGACTGGCTCTTTCCAGATGCCACCGTGCCCCGGATCGAGGCCGGTCAGACCTGGTATCACATCAACATTCAATTGCTCTCGGGTGATCGCGGCTGGCTCCCCGTGAGTGCGGCCAATTTCTCAACGTCAGCCACTGCGAACGCGCTGTGGAATCGTCTGGGGCTAACCGCCCAGCAACGGCTACAGGTGATTAGCCCTAGCCAGGGCAACCTCAGCTCATTAACCGTTCAAGGTATAAAATCGCAGGGGCAATCGTTAACCCTATTGGCCTCTGGCCCCGCTGGGCTCCCCACCGATGCCACGGTAATGACGCAGGCTAATCTGCGGTGGCTACCGCTGGCGGCTAGCAGTTCCCTGGCTGATTTTCTAAAAACTTCTCCCGGTAGCCTTGAGAGGTTGGAGCAACTCGCCGTATTGCTCAATCTTTTTTTAGAAACTGCTACGGGGCCAACCTTGAAGGATTTACCGGAGGATAGTGAAGCCGGGAGGCAATCAGAAATCGACGGATCAGGCACTAGCGATGCCCTGGCTCAGCAACTGCTGGCTAACTATCCCCAAATGCAGGTGGCACAGCTAGATGTGACTGGCGATGGGGTCTCGGAGCTAGTCTTGACATTACCGTCCGCCGACGCGTCTCCCCAGACGATGATTTTTGAATCCACAGGGGTGCTCGTCTACAGCGATTTCAATCAATTGCAGCGGTTGAGTGCCATTGTGGTCAGTGATGCGCCAGCCCCGTCAGCCCTCTTGATTGATCAAGGGGGAAGCTATCGTTTGCAGCCGGTGAATCCAAGCCGATGAATCTGATGAATCTATAGAGGCTTACCAGAGACTTACCACCGCGATATAGTAATCCGTCACCCCCTCATCCTCGCACCACCGCCCCTTGCCTAACCCCATCAAGCACCTATCGTTGTACAGAAATTTTCATGGTCACATACCAGGGCCACTGATAATGCTCTGCGATTAGCCAACCCACCATCAGGGCGTGTAACACCAGTGTCAGCAGTGCCCACATGATTGGAAAATGGATGGCCCCAGCGGCGTCCAGTGGGGGGAACAGATAGGCTGACAGCAAGATTAGACTGACTGGCAGGCCGATCAGCAGCAGGCCCAGACCCCATAGCACACCCCCCAGGCTACTATCTCGCTGGTAGGCACTGCGCCACTGTTTACCGGTCCAGCGCCAAACCATAGGTTGGGCACTGTCTACCACCTGCACAGATTGTTCATCCAGATTGGCAGTGAAAATATGGCGGCAAAAATCACAAGCAAATGCGTCGGTTAAGACGAGGACTGACAGCTGACCATGGGCACACACGGGACAGCTGTAGCTATCTTCATAGCTCAACGACCTCAGGCTATCACCGGAGGCGGGTTCTCTCGAAAATTTAGGTGACTGACCCATGGCATATCAGGCATACTCGCAAGCAATCGATCCCAACCATAGTGCGACTTTCTTAGGGCTGGGGAGAAATGCTCGACTTTCTTAATGCTTTGGCTTAACGGTGGGGCGGGGCAGGACTGCGTCAAGCTTGAAATTTTAATCGGGTCGCTGTGTTGTCAGTGCTGTGATTGAGGCAATTGCTGGGCGGCTAATCGCTTTTGCTGGACGGCTTGTAGCTGTAATAAAAGGGCGTCAGCTTGGGCCTGAAGATGCAGTAGCTCTACTTGATGATCGGGCTGATAGGGATACTGCTTGACTTCTATCCAGCAGATTTGAGCAGCGTTAGAGGCGGGTGTGGTTTCTCGATTTACAGACCTTTTAACAACTTGCTGATCGGCGGATTTTGATATATCAGAAGAAAGAGTCTTCATGCTTTTAATTAAACGCCCTGATTCAAAGCGCTAGGGATTATTACTTAGCGAATTTTCAAGGGCATTGTAACCTAAATTTCACATAGCATCGTAATCAATGGCGACTTTTTGTGATCTTGATCGGGTGTCGCTTTGATAATTGGCTGCTTGTGGCGCTGGTTGAAAAGGCTGAAAATTTGCTTTTGGGCTGCGTTGGCGCTAGCGGAGCCATCCGCAAAGGGATAGGGCTTTAACGGGGTCAGGTGTCGGCGTCGGACAGGGGGGGGGCTGAAGAGATGGCGTCGCCAGAGACCGTGGCTGCCGCCGACATTGCTGTGGATTCAGGCTCCCCATGGGTGATTTCAGAAGTCACTTCTCGCTCTTTAGACAGCAGATCGATGGTGTCTCCGAGGGCCATGGTTAGGCTCTGGCGGGTTTGTTCGTGGCTGGCTTGTTCTTGCTTGAGGGCGTTAGAGAGCTGATCGCATAGCTTGAGTGACTCGAGCAACTGCGATCGCGCTTCTTCAATGGAGTCGATCGCCTCTACTTGCTTAAGCACCTTAGCGGCATCACCAGAGGTCTCTGCATCAGGTTTCCCCTTAAAGGTCTCAAGCTCTCGGACCATGCCCTGTAATTTAAGCTGGGACTGCTCGACATCCCGACGGCGCTGCTCGGCCTCTAATTCATACAGGCGACGCCAGTTAGCAGCACTGGCATAGGCTTGATCACGGTCTTGGCGCAGATCGACTAGCTGGCGCTGTAGCGTCCGGATTTCAGCTAGCCATTGGGTCATGTCGTGGGCCATGGCGGTTTCTTGACTAAAACAAAAGCTGGGTCAGTGATTTGGGCGCTGGCAAAACAATCATAACCAGCAGCGTCAGGGCTAGCAGGCCAATCAAATCGCGCCGACTATCTAACTCACTCACATCGTTGAGGGCGGGCTCATCGACAGCTGGGATAAAAAATAGCAGAATCGCCCACAGAAAGAATTCTTGGTGGATTAAGGCTAACACTAGCACTAAAAACCGGGAGATTTGACCGATAACGGCCCCGGTTCGCTGTCCGTACATGGCGTGGACGATATGACCGCCGTCTAGCTGCCCCACTGGCATCAAATTGAGGGCCGTAACCACCAGCCCCAGGCACCCCGCCACCGCCACAGGATGCAGATCAATGGCTTGAGCAGCCTGGAGTTGGGAGCCCAGGGCCAGTTTGCCGAGTAGGGCCAAAATCACGGAGCCGCTGGGGTCGAGGGCATTAAAGTTGAGCAGGCTGGCATCTTCGGGTAGGGCAATCACCGTTGAGTGGGCCAATCCCCAAATCAAAACCGGCACTGTGACGACTAGACCCGCTAACGGGCCTGCAATCCCCACGTCAAAAAGGGCTCGTCGGTTGGGTACTGGCGACCTCAGCTGGATAAAGGCTCCAAAGGTCCCCAAGAAAAAGGGCACCGGGATGAAATAAGGCAAGGTGGCCTGAATCTGATAGCGACGCGCCATCAGATAGTGACCCATCTCGTGCACCCCCAGAATCAGCATCAGCGACAGGCCATAGGTCAGCCCTTGGGTGAGCAGAGCTGGCTGGGCCTGCAAATCGCTCATAGAGAGCTCACCCACGTAGACGCCGCCTGCCAAGGTCGTGGTCAAAAGGGTCATCACCAGGAGCGCGATCGCAAGTCGGGGTCGATAGAGTGCCTGCGCGGGCACTTCTTTTTTGGACTGCTCCTGGGTTTTGAACTCTGGGTTAGGTACCAGCGCAAAAAAAGGTTTGCCGTTTAAGCCTTCTTGCAGCAGCAGCAAAAAACGATTACCAAACTGAGCTTTAACATTCTCTTGGACGGTTTGATAGGCCACCCCAGGTGAGGTTTTGAGCTGGCCCCGACAAATCATGGCGTGGGGGCGATACTCGATATTTTGCAAATAATAGACCGTCCAAGGAAAACACCGCTGTAGGTGGGTCTCTTCATCACGGGTAATGGGACGCTCTGGCTCAGGCGGCTTAGCGGCAGTTGCCGCAGAGGACACCGTCGCGGGTGGCATCCGGCCTAAAAAGATCAGCAGCATGTAAACCAGCGGGCAGATGATAAACAGCCCGTACAACATTGCCACTGGTGGTCTCTCATCCCCGTAGATGCTGAGCCACAGCGTCAGTACCCAAACGGGTATCATCATCACAAACCACAGCAGCCAAACGGGCGTGCGGGTAATGCTGGCGACACTGCGCTGAATCACCCAGTAGGTCAAAAATCCAAGTAAGATGGCGAGCAGAATAAACGGCATGAATTAGGCCCGTGATAACTGTGGCGTTTCGATTTGCCCCAAAAGCATATTATCGGATAAGTTCAGGGTTATCTGCGAGCTACAAACGCAGATCTTTTCTCTACATCTCCACCCTAAAACATTTGGCGCATGGCTTCTTCCTCCCCTGGCACAACCGCTAAAGCTCCGCGACAGGTTTTAGACAAGGTTTATGCGTTCCCACCCAACCGAGACACCCTAGGGGGCACGGCCTATCTGCTTTTAGAAAAGGATAGCGCAGGGTCCGCGGCTAACCTGCTGATCGATTGCCCTGCCGCGGTCCCCACCTTGCTCGATTTTATCGAATCCCAGGGCGGGGTGCGGTGGCTGGTGTTTACCCATCGGGGCGGGATCGGCAAGGTCAAGGACTTAAAAAGCCGGTTTGGCTGCACCGTGGTGATGCAAGAGCAAGAGGCTTATTTGCTGCCCCAGGTGCCGCTCACTTCATTTCAGCAAACTTTTAGATTTAGCCCCACCTCTCATGCCCTGTGGACACCGGGTTACTCACCGGGCTCAGCCTGCCTCTACACCCAGGCTCACGGAGGTGTTTTATTCACAGGTCGGCATCTGCTCCCCAATCGAGAGGGCCAGCCGGTTCCTCTGCGTTTTTCTAAAACCTTTCACTGGCCTCGCCAGCTGCGCAGCGTCCAGCGGCTGCGAGATGAGTTGAGCGCTGAAACGCTGCGCTACCTCTGTCCTGGGGCGAACACGGGCTTTCTGCGGGGTAAGCGGGTGATTGAGGATGCTTACGCCCAGCTACAGGCAATCGATCTCGAAGCCTGTCGGCAGACACGAGCGATCATTTGATGGACGGTGCCCATATGTAGGTCCAGGGCAAGATTAGACATAATTTATCGAAACCCTGGTAGAGGCGACGCGGCTGCTCGCCCTTCAGGATTAGGCGCAGTTCACCAGAACCTCTCAATTCAATTGTTTATGGTCAGGAAACAGTTGATTGCGTGGGTATTGCAAGGGGCGAGGAGCCCCTCGCCCCTACGAGTGTCTGGTGGGCGGCGTTAAAATCTTTATGGTGTCATATACATTGGGTTTTGCCTCTACATACCCTTTAATCTCTACTACCCTCTACTTCACACCACTGGTTCCGTTGCCTTCTCCACCAATCCTGAAATCTCAACCCGCAATGATTCTGGATACAGCAACCACGTCCGCTGATAGGGCTGAGTCAGGGTTTTCACTAGCGGAGACAGCTGGCTAATTTCGGTCAGACCGCTTTCGGTTTTGAGTTTGATGCCGCGCTGATAGAGAGTGTAGCCATGGCTCGATACTTGGCGCAGGCTGCTGTAGCCTGTCGCCAGTTTGCCGAGGCGCTGGCGGACTGTGGCCAAAATTTGGGCTTGCTCAGCCGGGCTGTGGTGGCTGACATCCAGGGTCTTGAGCAGCTGGCGATTGACCAGGTGGCGACAAAGCCCAGATAGCAGCGTATCAGGGTGGGTTTGCCAGCGCTGTAGGTGGTAGCTAAAGACGATGTCGTCTCCGGCGAGATAGGCCGACAGGGGGAGGGTATCAACGGTTTGGGTGAGCCAGGCAACTACGGTATCATCGGCGCTCAGGTCCCCAACCTTGAGCAACTCGCGGGCGCGGCAAAAGATTTGCTCCAGCATCCAGGTGGCCGAAAGATTTTTAGGATGGTTGTAAATTTGGGCGTACATAAAGTAGCGCACCACCAGGTAATGCTCGATTGCCGCCAGTCCTTTGCGCTCGACCACCAGCTGCTGGCTGTCGGGGTCAAAGTCAAGGGCGAGGATGATCCGGTCCAGGTCGAGCTGACCGTAGGAGGCCCCGGTAAAGTAGCTGTCGCGCAGTAGGTAGTCGATGCGATCGCAATCCAACTGACTCGACACCAGCTGCCAGATCAGCGGCACGGCGTGCTGATGCTCGTATACGTCAATAATCGCCGCCAACAGTGCGGGGTCAAACCCATCGAGCAGGCCGCGCACCTCTGCATCTTCGGTCAGAATGCGCTGGGTCCAACCCTCGTGATGGCCCCCAAACACGTCCTCTGAAGTATGACTGTAGGGGCCATGACCAATGTCATGCAATAGAGCCCCACAGAGAACCACTGCCCGATGGGGTTGCAGCTCCGCGTAGACGCTCGCCAGCCGATCAAAGGCCCAGCGAGCAATAGCCATCACCCCCAAAGAGTGAGTAAAGCGAGAACTCTCTGCCCCATGAAAGGTAAGACTGGCAGGCCCCAGCTGTCGGATTCGCCGCAGCCGCTGAAAAGCCACCGTATCGATCAGTTGAATCAGTAAGGCCTCAACCGGATCGCGACCATCGAGGGTAATCGCGCCGTGGAGAGGATCGTGGTAAGTCCGCGTTTTAGGGAACACCGGCTATCGTCAAAGATTGAGTCAAAAGACCTACCGCCGCCTGGTATTGAGCATCGGTGTCAGAACCAAAGCGATCGCGGGTGATCGGTTCTGAGCTCACCACCTGGTCGGGTTGAATGCCCCGGCGATTAATATCGTGGTGGTCAGGCGTCTCGTACTTAGCCACCGTAACCGCCAACCCAGACCCATTGGTCAAATCAAATAGTGACTGAATCAATCCTTTACCAAAGGTGGTTTCCCCGACTAGCTGAGCGCGCCCATTATCCTGCAGTGCCCCCGCTAAAATTTCGCTGGCGCTGGCGGTGCCCGCATTCACCAAAACCACCAACGGGTCATCGGTGAGGGCCGAGCCCGATGCTTCGAAACTTTCTAAAATACCCTGGCGATTGACCGTATAGACGATGGTGCCTTCGTCTATCCAACGTCGCGCAATCTCAATACCCGCCTGGAGTAGCCCGCCGGGGTTGTTGCGCAGGTCTAGGATGTAGGCATCAGCCCCCTGTTGCTCGAGCTTGTGTAGGGCTGAGGTCACCTCTGAGACCGCGTTGGCATTAAACTGCCCCAGGCGAATATAGCCAAAGTTTGAACCGTCCGGCCCTGACCGCAACTCAGCCAACACCGGATTCAGCGTGATCCGTTGACGGACCAAATTGACATCGAATGATGCGTTGTCAATTGTCTGGCTATCGCGATCACGCTTGACCGTTAACGTCACCTTGGTGCCCGCTGCTCCACGCATCCGAGCTGCCGACTCGTCCAGTGACAGCTGTTGTGTCAGGGTGCCATTAATTGCCAAAATGACATCCTTAGGATGTAACCCTGCCTGCTCAGCTGGTGAGCCTTCAATCGGTGCAATCACCCGCAGAACGCCGTCATCTTCGTCCTTAATAATCTGCAGACCAACCCCTAGCAACTCTCCCGACGTACTTGTCCTCAAACTCTGGTACTGATCAGGGGGCAAAAAGCGCGTGTAGGGGTCGTCCAAACCACTCAGCATATCCTGGACCGCTCCATAGGCGGCGTCCCAGGTTGCCAGTGGCTGTCGCAATACCCGCTGCCTGATAAACCACCAGTTTTGATGATTAAACGTCTCGTCAACGTACGCCCGATTGACAATCCGCCAAACCTCCATCACCAGCTTCTGCTGATCGCTCATCGCAAGTGCTGGCGACGACCATAGGCCAAGACCTGCCGTTGCCACCAGCATCACTGCACAGATTGCCCCTAAAAACCGCTTGACCATTAACTCACCAGACTCACCCTATAAAAGGAAAATACTCAAATTGCGCTCAAAGTTTCCAAGCGTGACCCACGCCCATAACGCTGTTTTCGCCTAACTGCTTGTCCGACTCTGCTGAACCCATTCCTCAGCTAAAACTCTCAGCAGCTTGCTCCCCAGGATAACGTTTCCCTAATCTGCGATCTGCTTGACCTTGATAAAAACCAGGGTATCACTACAGACTCAGAGAGCTGATCAAGCCCAGGATAGATAAGGATTAACGGCGGCTGAAGCCAGCGACCAGGCTGCTCTGTTATCATAGCGACAAACTCAAGTTTGTGAAGTTTCTTGAACTCAATCTCAGATATCACGGCTAACTTAAACAAGTCCACAGAAATGCCCCTAATGCACTTGTCTGAGGTCGCTATCGATGGGTTTAGA
>JBCDDJ010000085.1:0-17533 GCA_039180385.1 Cyanobacteria bacterium P01_G01_bin.38
AAATCACATAGATCTTTTTCAGGTCTTCTTATATTTGATATATTACGGTCAAAGATCCGCCGTCTCGCCCCTCGCCCCACGCCACACCGCTGCTGCCGTTTGTTGCTAGAATATTGTTGCCAGCATCCTTCGAACAGGAAGCACTTGCGCCTGCTGTGCCGTCGCCCCCGTCGCTACCATCGCCGCCTGAGAGATCAAGTCGAATCATCGGAAAATCCTCTGTGGAGATTACCCGGTCGGGCCATCCGGGCCATCTCTACCTGCCGCACCGTTTCTACCGTAGGCAATCGTCTCAACGGCGTTTGGGATGGTTTTCTCCTCAGTAGCGCAGGTATTTGACTGGAATGACACCAGAAAAGTATTTGAAACCGAAATGATTGCCAGCGACAGCAAAACCTTTCTGTGTAAATGCATTTTCATGGTTATTATCCCCATCTTAGATCAGGCTAAATCCCAGCCAATGACATCGAAAGCGATACGGTCAAAGATAGTGATATTGCTTTGTGTGCCGGTTCTCAAAGTCGCATCCATGATGCCGATGGAGATGTCTTTCCAGTGGGAAGCCTGATCGCCGTTGCCCAGGTATTTCCCTGTCGATAAAGGTGTCCCGTTTTCACCTCGGTAAAATGAGAAATACTTATCACGATCGTCGGCAGTGAGATCAATCGCACCTATAGCAAAACTGTCTGCTGAAAATCGAAACAAATCGAAGGGCGTCGGTTTATGGTGGTCTTCGCTAACGACAGGCGCATAGCCATTGGCCGCTAACGTGTCGAGCCTGTCCACCTGGCTGTCAAAGCCTAAAATATGGCCGATTTCATGAATTGCAACGCCGATAAAGTCGGTAGCACCCGGTGTGATACCATTGCTGCGATTGAGGTCCCAGCGAATGTCGCGATTAAAGCGAATGAGCCCATCTGGATAGGTTTCCTCAACGCTGAGTCCAATAGCTTTAGCGTTTGCGCTGGTTATCCGCAGGTTAGCGTTGTTCCCACTACCATCATTGTCTAGGTAAGGAATGGGTTGACCAGTGTTTTCAGCTGTGTAGTTGATCAGTATCGGAATGCTATCACGGTCAGGGAGGCTATTGGTTGCAAGCAGATCGTAGAAAGATGTCGAATCCTCAATTAGCTTCTCACGCCCGAGACGATAGGGGACATTGTATTGGGTAGAGATTGAGTCGCCAAGCGTCTCTGACCCTAAGCTTTCAAAGGCGATGTCGATATTCACCGTGACATCATCTGTAAAGTGAGCAGACCAGAGGTTGCCTGCGGTTACAAAGCCGTCAATGATGGCTTGAGGCACGCCGGGGAGGGCGTTAAAGGTAAACTTGAGTCCTGTTGAGTGGCTCGTTGCTGCTAATTCGCCTATTAATGAAGATCTAGGCTCAGGCTGGGGAGATGCGATTGCAGTGCCATCTCCCTTCAGCAAAAGGTTGTCAAAGCGCAAACCAGGCAAGGTCTGACTGCTGTACAGTTCCACTGAAATTCCTCCTGCCAATAACGACCAGGCATCCTAACCGTTCCACATCAGATTTAGTCATGTTGGCCAGTTTTGGTACCTAATGCTTACTCGCCCATAACCCTGATAAATTTCCGCAAAATTCAGAAGAATTATTTTTCCGAGACGATAGAGGGATGGGTGGAAGTGACCTAAACTTAACCTGGCGATTTTGCCCGGTCATCTGAGCTGTTATCCTGTACGAAATGGTCTAGAAAAAACAGACAGCAATCTGTCTTTGGAATTGTGAAGAGATTGATGACGTTTGTAGATTGGATTGTTAAACTTGAGCGGGTAAAGCACTTCCTGAGAATCGCTTTGTATAGAATTCCGAATTTGCTGAAGATGAGTGTCGAATCTCATCCTGAACCTCATCTATAAGTTCTTGTCTTGGTAAACCTACTCTCGTCAAAAGCATCTGTTGTGGCCGTGCGCTAGTCAGAGGTATTTGCCAATGTCTATCAATGAAATTAATTCTGGGAATGGCCTGGAGACCCAGGTTGGTACCGCTATGGGTTTACCTGGTGGCATTTCCGATGCTAATCGTGATCTCTTTGGGCGGCCTCTCAGCAGATCGCCTGATGCACTGGCAAGCTTTCCAAATTTTCTTTCGAAGTCTGTTGAGGGGCGGGATGGTTTTGCCATCGAAACCAACGTCGAGGATAACCTCAATACTGATCAGACATCTGCTTATGCTGATGCGTCGTTCGCGTATGGTGATGAATTTGAGAGCGGGATACCCCCGATTGATTTTGCAGCACGACAGGCTGGTAGGGTATTGGATGTCGTTGAAAAGACCGTTGAGGAAAGGAGTCCGAGTGTACGTAAGTTTATTAACAAAACAGCTGCTCAACTTTCTGAAGCTATCCATGAGGAGATTGATACGGCTCGTGGGTATTGGAATGCGCCCGATAATGAACTCCGCGAAGCTTTCAGCGATCGGGTTCAGCAAGGGGTTGGCTTTCTTAAGAAATGGGTGACCCACCTGTCTGACAATCGCGATATCAGAGAATTCATGGATCATGCGATCGCGACTGGCCGCAACCTTGTAGACAAAACTGGAGAGGTTATCCAAAACGCTCAAGTGGCGACTGAATCTTGGCTGGAGACAGCTTATAACGAAGCCTACATAGGAAACGCCTTCCCTAACGGTCAGCTTAGTCATAGTGAGCACCTAGAGCGCCCTTTTGTGGGTGTTATTGATACTGGGTTTGCCCCTCATGGGCATGGCACTCAGGTGGTAGAGACCCTGCAGCAGGTCAGCCATCAAACTCCCGATTGGCTAGCAGACAGTGTTGGCACCGGCAATTGGGCTACGTCACTCATCAAATTTGTTGACGATGCAAACGCGTTTGGTCGTCCGAACGCGGTGATCAATCTCAGCTTTGATCTGACCAAGGTGAAGCCAGATGGCAGTCTCGCTACCCGCTATGAACTCACCGCTGAAGAAAAACAGGCCCTGGCTTACGCTCAGGATAATGGCGTTTTGGTCGTTGTCTCATCCGGCAATCAAGCAGCAACCATGTCGGCCTTGGGGCAAGCATCGCAGACGTATGATAACGTGATTGCGGTAGGCGCATCTAAGGATGGGCAGCGAGCAGTCTATTCCAGCTATGGCATGGGCTTAGACTTTGTTTCCTCTGGTCAGGGGACTGACAAGGTGAGCGGTACCTCGCTGTCCGCCGCCCGAGTTGCTGGTGCCATTGCCAAAATCTGGGATGAAAATCCCCACCTCAGCTACCGCCAGGTCATTCAATCACTCGAAGCCACTGCGACCGATCTAGAAGCCCCTGGTTGGGACCGAGAAACTGGCTACGGCCAGCTCAACACAGTGGCAGCCCTGGATCTGGCAGAAACCTTTTCTCCTCAGGGCGCTATAGCTTCAGAACCGCAGGTACGCCTGCAGGGTAATCCAGACAGCTTAGCCTGCATTATTCATGAGGACTTCCAAATGACTTCCAATCAGACGAAGAAATCTCTCAATGGGAGCAGGTCAGTCTAAGAAGATCTCAAGTGTCCGTAAGTTCATTAAAACAGTGTCTTTTCGGGCTGAAAGCCGAAAAAAGGCACACGTATCCTGTGAGGGTCTGAGAATCAAGCCCACCTGAGTGGGTTGGGTTGGCTGAGTCTGTGAGCCATCTGTCGGATCTCAGCCGCAAACGGACAAAAAGCGGCCAACTCCACCCAGACCCGTCGAACCGATACCGTCACCCGTGCAGCCACCTTAATCAAGGTGTAGCGAAGTCTTTCGACCTGTGCGGTGGCCAATCATGTCCCCGCCGCCGCTTGTCGCATGGCCAACATCAATACGTAAGCAGCTTGGGCTAAGAGTAACCGGAACTGATTGGCAACAAACGTGTTGCAACTGAGCCGTTTGGCCTGAATGCCCAATTTGATTTCCTTGATGCGATGTTCACTGTCGGCTCCGCGTTGGACATAAAAAGTGTCGTAGACGGCCTGGGGCGAGAGAGCGAGATTGGTGACCACAAATCTGGGATTGGCCCCTTTTGGAAGCCATTCTGCCTTCATCACCAGTCGTCGGGGCGCTGCCCAGCTTGCGGCCGCATAGTAGACATCTGCAAACAGACGGGCTTTTTGCGACAGAGCCCAGCGGGCTGGATTAGCTACTCGGCCTTGGGCCTGGAATAATATCGCTACCTATCCCACGTTTTACTGAGGCACAATCGTTAATCCTTTAAAGCAAATCTACACTTGCCATTGTTCACGTTGGGGCTAACCAGGACTACCCGGTGGGGTACTGCCAGAATGGAGACTCCACTTTGTACAGTTAAAGATGTATTCATCTCGTTCAGATTTTCTCTGATAACACAACTAAACTTAACACAACCATCTTCACAAGATCTTCTCGGTTGATGTCTACTGTGAGTTTGATCACACAGGTGTTTTGACACAGCGACAAAATAATTGAGGTAAGATTCCCCAGCTTCAACGGGTCAGCGTTTACTTTCCCGGCTTGATTTTGCATTGGATGCCGCGGGCAGCTGAGGTTATGCATACCTCTCTCACTACTCACTACCCGTTCCTCCCCAACATTGGTATATCCAGGAGAGATCAGATGTATCTCATTGATCAGTCGTTAACGGCTTATTCTACAGCCGATCTGTTAAAAAAGAGAGGTCAAATCTTTAAACATAAATACCATCGCCCCCAGTCTGGGGATCTTCCAGATCAGGCAGGTCGCCCCGCAGATGTAGCGGTTTCGCCGAATGGCAAGCTTTTGCCAGGGCAGCTTTATCCGTCTGCCAATGAGCCCACCAGCTTACGATACTATCTTCCTCGCTACCGGTTGAATGTTGTCGATGGTCAGTTTACAACATCGCTTAAATGGCGCAGTGCGGATGAGAGCTCATCGGGAGCTCTGGCCTGGCTCACGATAGACCTCGCGCCGCAGCTGCCTTCCGCACCCCGCCTTTTCAGACTACAGGAGATTGACCATGAAGCCGCTGTGCGCATCAGCTATCACATGCCAGTGAAAAATGACAGCGCCAGGGGATCTGATATAGACAGCTGGGTAGGAACCTGGGTCAACGTTGATGCCGCCACCCGGGGGATGACCCGCCTCAAGATTATTAAAACCAGCGACCAGAAGATCACGCTGCAGGGATTTGGCAAGTGTCATCCCCGAGACTGCGATTGGGGCGTCACCTCGGCCACCCTACAGAGAGGGCGGTTGGGGGCTCTCTACGATGTGGGTTGGAAAAAAACAAATATCATTGTCACGCAGGCTAACGATCAGCTAATTGCCGATGTATTCAGTGATTACTCAGAAGAAGATGGCCGCACAGACCGCCGAAATCGCTATGTTCTAAAGCGTGAGACCCCCGTGAACCCAGGGCCACAGCTCTGGTTTGAAGTGGGGGCCCTCAAACGACTCCCCTCCGGCATTCGGCAGGTCCGCAGAGCAATTACCAGTAAAGCAGAGTTTGATCGGCTCTACCAAATCATGACCGATCAGCGGTTCAATGCACAGTTAGAAATCCAATGTCTGGCTACCATTGGTCACCGGAGCTGGCAACAGGTGATGTTAGACAAAATCAGCCCGAGCACTCAGATCAATGTGTTGAAAAAAAATCAGGTCTTGTTGACAGATATTGTTGACTTTAAGGTGCTGAAACCCCTGCAAGCAACGGTTCAACAACAGAGCATTAGACAGTTTAGACCCTCTGCCGTTTCTCAGACGCAGCGACTGCCTGAGACTTTGCAACGGCAGATGTCACCCCATGCCAGGATCCGCTCACCCCAGGTGAGATTAAACCCACTGCCAGACAGACAGGGCCAATCGTCAGGCTCCGTACAATCTGTACAAACCCCGGCTACCAGCGCCTCGCTTAACCTCACCGCGGCCCAAATTGCCAGGCAGCCTCAAATCTCTCGTGTGTTTGCCCAGCCGCTCGAGAAAACCTTCCAAAACAGCGATTTGACCGTGATGGTGAACGGTCAGCAGCACCCGGCGATTCCGACAAAAGCGGTGATTAGCGTGCAGGGTCAGCCCGCCATTCTACGGGTGCCGACTGAGGCCAAGCAAACGCTGCCTTTCTTTTTCTCGCCAGACACCCACAGCTATATGTTTGACCGACCCGCTGGCGGGCCACCGGCTGGCGAGACGGTGCTGATCAAACGCTCTGTGCATAGCCAAGAAGGAGCCGTCATCGGCACTTTTTGGCAAGATTCGGGCATCCCAGACCAGTTTTATTATGAACCCGAAGAGTTTCGCTTGGCACGTCGTTCTCAACCGGCGAGCGATGCCCCCTACCAGCCCGATCTGGTGATTGCGCTGTACGAAGCCGTGTTGCAAACCGAGGATGAATCAACCACCATTAGCTATCGGGCTGAGCTGGCCTACCAGGCCCAACCCTATATCAACCCCCAGGTCTTAGAACGGGCGCGTGAACAGCTGGCAGACCCTGGGACAGCGGCCAAGTTTACGGCCTTGAGCCCGCTGACGAGCCAGCTGATTTTACAGTTGCCGCTCGATCAAAACGACGGACGGCTGCAGTCGGTTGAGCGGCCTGAGGTCGAGGTCAGCTTTGACGATGGCATTATTGATGAGGTATCGCTGTCAAGCAGTGAACTAGAGCGGATTTTAGCGGCTTTTCAAACACCGTCTGGGGTGGGGTTGAGCGGGCACGTAAAAGCCCAACTGCTGGACGGTAAGATGGCCCAGATCCCGGTCAATCTGTCGCTGGTCGAGACCGCCAGCCCCCTGTTTGATACAACATTCCACGGGCCTGTGCCCGACGCAGCGGGGCGCTATCGTCTAAGTTTGCGCAACCGCATTGAAAGCCCGGTCCACATTGACGGGATCGGCGCGATCGCACTGTCTCCTGAGACCACCGCCTATCCCCAAACATCGCCCGGCATTCAGGTCGAGCCCGGTGACTCGATTGCCCTTGATTACCAAATCACCCCTGCTGACGCCAAGGTACAAACCTTTGAGCCCGTGCTGACGACCCGCATCCAGGTCCAAACCAGCGATCCTGAGCTCTGGAGCAAATTCATCGTCAATCAGGGCTACACCGCAGAAACCTTCCGCGTCAGCGTGGCCATTGCCCCGGTTTACTTTGAAACTACTCCTCCTGGGATGGCTCCGCTGACGGGGGTCCACGTGGAGTTTGACTCAGGCGCTGCGATCACCCTGACCCCTGAGGCTCTCTCACAGGACGTTGAACTCCGCATCCCGCTGCTGCCCCGGCTGATGAACGACATCAACGCCAAGCAGTATTACTACCAGATCACCAACCTCCACGGTGAAGAGATCGGTGCCGAAACCGACTGGTCGTTCTCTGACCAGGGAGAGCTGCCACTGGTGATCGAGCCCGCCCGGTAGGTAGGTGGGGGGCAGGGGAACGGGGGAGCAGAGGAGATAGTAAAGGCGACGGCCTATTGAGTCGCAAACCCCCGCTCTCTTTCTTCCCCGCTCCCCCGTCCTTCCCTCCTCCCCCCGTCTCTCTCCCACATTCCCACCACCCACCACCCCTTCCCCCTTCCCCCTTCCCCCTTTCCCAAAAACATGCTCATCCTCCCGCCCCGCTCCCCCGCTCCCCCCCAGACCTTATCAGATCATCTCAATGACCAGGTGGTTCATTACCTACCTCCAGGGGTCACCCTTGCTCAAACCGCGTCTGGGCTGCCTGATTTTTTTCTGCTGCGCTACGCTGGTGATTTTGCCACGGCCAAAGGGGGTTTGCTGCGGCTGCAGCTGCAGTTTAAGCCCGCTTCAGAAGAGATGCAGCATGACAGTGCTGCCTCGGGGCGGCACCTTCGAGCTGTCGCGTTTGATCAGGGATATTTTCGGGTCAGGCTGCGATCTCAGCTCACGGACGAGCTTGAGCAGGTGGGTAGCTGGCACGCCCTTAGCCTGACGGGGCCAACCTTAGCAACCACAGCCCTGGGGCTGGCTGCCCGTGAGGCCGAGATTTTAAAGCAGCTGCTAGAAGAGGGGCGCAACAGCGTTGAAGTGGAGCTAGACCTACGGTATCAAGGTCTGGTGCCGGGGATACCGGGTTTGGTCACAGCGGATGTGCCAGCCCTGAGAGCCCACCTGTTGGCCCATCTGGGGGCAGAGCCTGTGAGGGCCGATCAGGTGATTGCAGCTGTTCTCTCCCTGCCCGAAACTAATCCTCCCCTGACCTGGCGATCGTTCCAGCCAGAACAGCCAGAGCCCATCCGAGAAGATTTCTTAACCGAAACCGCCTGGCGGGCTTTAGAAAGTTTGTTTCAACCCCAGCCCGCTGCCTCGTTGAGGGAGTCTGCTCGCTACCGGCTGCGGCCTGCGACAGAAGACGCGCCGTCTGTCCTCTCCTGGGATTTGCTGACGCCCCGTCTGGCCGAACGGGCCTATCCCTTGATCTGGCAGTCTGGCGAGCTTGCCCCTTATCTCACCGACCCTGACCAGCGTCAGACCTTGTTCCCGGTGGTCAACCAGCTGGGGTTGTTTGGCACCACTGAGATCCATGTGGTCAACCATCTGCCCTGCGATCCGCACTACCTGCAAGAGATTCGGGTGGCGCTCCGGTTTTTGGGTCGGGCCGGGGTGCCCGAATATCACAGTGTGGTATTTACCCCAGACTCAGCAACCCTGGCGCAGCTGCGGGTTGTTTTTCCGGCGCTGACGCCTTTTCAGCTCGATTATCAGGTCACGGCGGTGCTGGCCCCGCCGGGTGGGTCGGGGTGGCCAACGGTGAGAAAGCAAGACTTTGTGGCCGCAGACGGGACCGTGGTAGAGATTAATCGCCAGACCGCTGACCTTGAAATGGTGCAGGTCTCGGCTGAGCCCTCGGTGTTTGAGCAGGCCAGCCGTCTGGTGGTTGAGCTTGGGCCCAAAGAGGCCCCTGACCAGACCCCTGACGATTCTGTTCGCGCCGCCGACCCCACCCAGGTCACCCTAACTGCCGAGCATCCCTCAGCCTGGGTGACGCTGCCGGGGGTTGCCCCCGATACCCCGCTGCAAATGCGCTGTGTGGCCTATCCAACGGCGGGCATCGAGGGCTCTGCTTACATCGTGATGGCGGGTGATGTGCTCAATCGGGAGGTGCACATTGCGGCCTATCAGCTAGAAGTGCTCGCCCCAGACTACATCACGCTACAGTCTGCGGCCCCGGCCGATCAGTTTGCCTTTGTGGCGGTGGCGGTGGCCCCCCTCAGTGCCCCGGCAGAGGATGAGGGCAGGCTTTATTCTTTACCCCCAGGCGAATCTCGCCGCTGGCCGCTCTTTCGCACCCATGTTTTTGAGGCCCTCCAGTTTCGCTATCAGATCCACTATGTGGCCTACGATGCCGCTGGCCAATCGCAGCCAATGGCTACCACAGAATGGGTTATGTCCACAGAGACTTCGCTCTGGGTGAGCCCGCCAACCTATCCATCTGAGCCCCCACCTGAGCCTCTGACCACACCCTCCGTCGAGATCCGCACGGGGGCTCAGTCCCTGTCCTGACCAACGCTTTTTTTACGCCGATTTAATCTGGCAGAGATGATCCTATGCTTGTTGTTCCCACGTTTGCGACGCCAACCCACTATCGCCTCTATCGAGATTCGCAGGATGAGACCCTCCTCTATGTAGACTCGATGCGGCCCACCCCGGTTCACGACGAGGGGCTTCTCTGGCTGCTGCTATCCGAAGATCAGGCCTATAGTTCAGGCGAGGTCCAATTTGGCCCCTGCGAGACCGATCTACAACAGACTTTACCACCGACTGCGGCGCAATCTTCCTCAGCCCGCTCACTCCCTGTCCCCTGGCAGCCCGGCCCCGTCTATGCCTGGTGTCAGCAAGCCGAGGGGGTTCATCTGCTGGGGCGGGGGCAGACCTCTGGCTATGGGCTTCACAATGCGGTTTTTAATGGCACCGCAGGGCCAGAGGCCATGGCAGCCCCGGTGGCGATAGCAGCCGAACTCCACTGTTCTGGCCAGCTTGCCCACGCCCAGCTGCGCGGCGGCGGTCAGCCAGAGGCTGTCGCCGCCGCCCTGGAGCACCTACCGCTGGGCGATCAGGCCCCCAAACTGGCAACCCTGGCTGATGTGCTGTTGCCCACGCTACGGCAGTTGATCAACGCAAAAGCGCTGATCCTGTTAGCCAATGCAGAAAATCTCTCGATTGAGGCAATCGAAGAACTGCGACAGCTGGCACTGATGGAGTGGGCACATCGTATTTTGAGCGCCTGCCAGGGAGAAAATCTCTCTTTAGCAATGCCAGCAGCCCAGGTTAGCTCACTGGTCATCACCCAGCCGCTAACTCTGGACATTAACTGGTTCACCGGGGAGAGCATCCCGATTCGAGTGGTGCGGGTGCTGCGCGTCCGGGGCAGCTGCCCACCGCTCGATGCGCCTGGCCCGCCGATCACGGTCACCGTGGCTGCCGAAGGAGACTGGCAGAGCTTTGACTACGTGCAAGTTTTCTTAAATAACAACCGTTCCCAAACCGAGGTGACCCTGACCCCGAAGCACTCTTCTCGCCCCTGCCAGCTCCAGCTCGGGGAGGCCATCCAGTCAACCGCCATCGCCGGGGTGCGACGGTTTGGGGTAAAGGTGCCGATTGAGGCGGTTCACGTCGAGCCTGATCGAGTCACCGTCAGGCTCGCCCCGCTGGTAGAGAAGGCTTTTTTGGTCAAGGCGGCACGATCGCTCCTCCAGCAAGTCGGGCCGTTAGCGGTCAGCCTCACCCATCCGGCCATTGCCCAGGTGATAGTGCCCCAGGCAGCAGGGTCTCTGACCCTCTCCGCCAGTCAGGGTGAGCTGGCCCAGGTCAGCGCGGTGTATCGGGCGCTGCTGTGGCAGGCGCAGCAGACAGCGCCCTTTGAGATCGCGGTGCAGCCTGCCCACGGGGCCACCGTTCGGTGGTCTGAGGTGGTGACGGGGGATGAGATCGCGATCACCCCAGCCCGGCTGCCCCGGCTCCAGGCAATCGCCAGCCCGCTAGAGTCCGACGGCACGGTCACCGTCGAGCTGGCCCAGGCACGCCAACGTCCCCAGCTGCAAGACTCCCTGGGTGAGCAGACCCTCACCGCCCAGACCCTGGCCACCTGGGTCTACGGGCCGCAGGCCGGTGATTTGTGGATGAGATCGCGCTATACCGTCCCGACCGATTCAGCAGACAGCCCCCTGGCTAGCTCGGCGGCCGAGGTCACCTGCTGGACCGACTGGCACGTCGTACACCCCGACGGAGTGGTGCAAGCCCCCGCCGCGCAAAAAAGCCAGGTGGTCTTTTTGCCCGCCCCCGATTTTGAGGCGATCGCGGTCGAAGTCTCCCCTCTGGTCGGGGAGGGGGAGGCCCTGCGCCGCCCCTTGCGCCCCGGTCAAGCCACCCCAATCACCTTTGTTCACGACGTCCAAGATCGCGCCATTCGCTATCGCCTTCAACATGCTGAGGCAACCTGGTCTGACTGGACAACCGCGACCGAACCCGTGGTCAGACTGAACGTCAACGCCCCTGCCCTCTGAAGAAACTTAACAGAAGAGACTCAAAAGGAGAATTTCTATGCTCACAGCCCCCGCCTTTAAGACGATTGACGGTGTTACGATCTTTCGTGACAACAATCTCTGGTATCGCTTTTATCCCATTGCCCCCTACCCCAGCGTTCGCTTAGATGAACAGAATAATCCTGTCTTTTTATTGGTCAAATATGCCTTCTCCGATCAAGACCGGGTAGACAACCCCGACCTCCCCGCCGGGGGCGGCTATCTCAACTGTGACATTCAGTTCGATATCCCCAACGATCTCTTAGAGACGGTGCGGGCCGAGCTCCAGACCTGGGTCGAGGCCGAATGGAAGCGTCTGAAGCAGGGCACCCCGGCAGAGCGTAAGCTGCCCGGCGTGGCGGGCGACGAACCGCCACTGGTCGAGCTGGGTAGCCCCACCTGGACCACGGGCTCGGTCGCGATGGATGCCCCCCAGTCAGAAGATCTGGTGGTTAACCGGGTGGTTGAGGGGGTGCCCTCCTTACTGAGTGGCAACATTGCCGTTTTTAGTATGGATCTCACCAGTCGCGGGGCCGACTTTATGGAAAAAGTCCTGGTGGGCTCAGACGGCGGCACTGACCTGACCCCCATTCAAGTCCGCTACGATCTCGGGTTTTGGGCACAGCTGCCGCCCGTGCGCATTCACGTCAAGGCAGATTCTAAAAAGATCTACGAACAGACCCGTAAAATCATGGACGGGCGCGGCGTTGACCACTGCACCACCTATGACTTTGCCCATAGCGATATCGATACCCACACCGCCAGCGTCGCCGGGCTGATCGACGTCCAAATCGAGACCGGATCAGCCTCGCTAGATGACGAGGTGATCGAAGAACTGCGCCGCTATTCGCTGGAGATGATCCAACAGATGATCGAGACCAGCTTTTTTACCGAAGACCCCAATTTGGGTCTGGGCTCAGAAGACACCCAGCCCCTGCCCGAGCTGCCCCGGGGCAGTCGTAGAAACTCTAAAAAGTATCTCAAAAAGACCTATGACAAGGCGACCATGACCCTGGAACTCAATCTAGAGCAGCGCAGCGTCATCACCTGGAATATTCATCCCCAGGCCACCTTAGAAACCTTCTTTCGAGGGATGCCTGCGGCTGAGCTCAAGAACTACGTTCGCGTGGTTGATCTCGATACCAGCGACTTTTTCAAGACCCTCAATCTTACCATTACCCCCTTTGTTGATTTTGAGGATCCGGTGATCGCGGCCCTTGAGGTTCAGGTCCGCTATAGCGGTCGAGATGAGAATGGCAACACCCAAGAAAAGCTCGAGACCTTTACCTTTACCGATGGACAGCCTGAAACCTGGAAACCCAGCTTAATCGGCAGCAAGCGAGAGTATCAGTTTCGCTATCGGCTGAGCTTTAAAGATCGAGGGTTTACGCCTTATACAGACTGGGAAACCAGCAAATCGCCCGATCTCAATCTGCCCCAGCATCCCCACGGATACCGAATTCAAGCGGGCATTTTGGCCGGTAATATCAATTTCGAGGATCTGGTTGAGCAGGTTCAAGTCACCCTGGCTTACGAAGATGCGGAGGCCAATATCCCCCGGCAAGAGCACAGCATCTTGTTGAGCGCCAGCCAGCGTGAAGCCCCCTACGAACGGCTGATCTATGACTTCCAGCACCAGCCCCTGCAATATCAAAGTCGCTT
This sequence comes from Cyanobacteria bacterium P01_G01_bin.38, assembly GCA_039180385.1. GTDB lineage: Bacteria > Cyanobacteriota > Cyanobacteriia > Phormidesmidales > Phormidesmidaceae > SIO4C1. The sequence goes on from JBCDDJ010000085.1 coordinate 13,135, forward strand.
TACCCTAAAGTCGGGTGAAGTGATTGAAGCAGACTGGCAAGAGACCGTCAACAGCCAGATTGTGATCAACCAGCCCTTTGAAAGAGTCCTCGATGTGGTCTTACAGCCAATCGGCAACGGCTGGTCTGACGTAGCCCGGGTGATGGTAGACCTGCGCTATCAGGATGCTGACCATCAGTATGTGGTCGAAGAGAGTCTGGCGCTCAAGGCGATCGAAGAGCTTAAGACCTGGCAGGTGGTGCTGCGAGATAAGTCTAAGCGCGACTTTGAGTACAAAGTCACCGCGAGCTTCAAAGATGGTCGATTTGAGCAAAGCGATTGGCAGCCCTACAGCGATGCCACCCTGCCCATTGAAATCAAGGCACCGCCTCAGCTAAAAATCACCCTGATCGGCGATCTGCTCGATTTTGAAGCATCCCCCCTCACAGAAGTCACCCTCTGGTATGACGCTGCGGGTGAGGCCCAAAGTGAAACCTTTGTGTTTCGCGATCGCAACCCCCAAAGCTGGACTATCAAAGTACCCACCGGTAGCCCCATTGACTATACCTACCAGGTCACCCACTATCCCCCAGGCAGCGATCCGGTGGTGCTGCCCAAGCAGCGCGAGAAAGATAGCGTGGTTGCCCTACAACCTTACAAGCCCCCCAAAGCAGGTGAGTTGAAAGTTGATGTCCTTTCTCAGTTTGTTGACTTTAACCAAACCCCGCTGGTGGTCGTAGACCTCGTCTACGAAGATGACATCCACGAGACCCGCCTGACCGAGTCCCTCGCCTTTAGCGAGAAAGAGCGCCAAACCTGGCAAATCACCGTGGGAGACGTCAACCAAAAGCTCTACAGCTATCAGGTGACCTATTATCCCGCCGATGGCGATCCCCAGGTCGCAGATACCCAGTTTCAAGAACGCAACCTGGTGATTATTCCCAAGTTCGAGGCAACCGAGTAGGGGGTCGCTGCGCTCGGTGGAGTCGCTGCGCTCGGTGAGGTCGCTGGCGCTCGGTGAGTCAGTAACCTCTTTGACCGCTTCACCACCCACTACCCACTACCTCCCCCACCCCCAAATCCCCCTTTCCAAAACTCACTCAACCCAGGAGATTCCCATGCTAAAAGTGCCTGCTTACGAATATTTCCAAGATCTACGAGTCACTGCCTATCAGGATGATTCCATGTTCTGGAAGTTCTACTGCATTCCCGACTATGTTTCGATTCGCCGTGATATTAACAACAACCCGGTCTTTTTGCTGATCAAATACGCCTTTGGCGATCAAGATCGAGAAGAGAACCCTGATTTGCCCAGAGGGGCCGGGTATATCGCCTTTGACGTAGAGCTTGCGGTCCCCGAAGGGGATATGACTGAGGTGCGCAGACGATTGCAGACCCGGGTCAACCAGGACTGGCAGCGGCTTAAAGATATGGCAGATGCGGCGGGTAAAAGTGTTCGGGGTTACCGCGTCTGGAGTAAGCACCCTGGCAAGCCCCAGCACCAGCTGACGGTGGACGATGTGCGCCTGGGCCTCCCCACCGATGTGCCCCAGGCTCCGCCGGGAGATGCCCCCCCTAAGGTAATCATTGCCCCACCCACCTGGACCGAGGGCACCTTCCAGGTCTCTGCGCCCCAGAGTGAGGCCCTGGTCACCCATCGTGTTACCGAAGGCCCCATTTCTCTGGTGGGCAGCAATACGGTGGCCGCCAATATGGATTTAACCTCAGCCGGGGCAACCTTTATGGAGCGCACGCTGCTAGATCTTGATGGCACCGGGGGGAGCGATCTCACCCCCATCCAGGTGCTGTATCAGCTCAAGTTTTGGGCCCGCATCCCGCCCGTACGGCTGTGGATCGAGGCCGACTCTAGAGCTGTTTATGCCGCTCTCAAAGAGATTGATCACGACTATGACAATCATCGCTGCTCAGCCGACGATATCACCCACCACGAGACCAATCTAGAGCTGGCTGTCCAGGCAGATTTGATCAAGGTCCGCTTTGATACAGGCACCCTGTCTTTAGAAGATGACTTTTTGCAAGATCTGCGCAGCAGCGCCATGCGCATTGTGCAAGATCTGATCAAAGACAAGTTTTATACTAAAGAAGACGCGCCCCCCACAGACGACGAGGAAGACGGAGATAACTTTCTGGGCAGTAAGAAGGATGTCTACATCCTCAAGACCGATATCAGTGGTGAAAGCACTTCCATTGAATACGACGAGGAGATGACCAGCATTGTGGAGTGGTCCGCCAACCCCCAGGGCACCATGCAGTCCTTCTTCTCTGGCCTCTCGGCCTCGGAAATGAAAAAGTATGTCCGCACCATTGACCTGGACGACGATTTCTTTAAGACCCTGGGCCTGACGGTGACAGCGTTTGCCGATTGGGACAACGAGCCGATTGCCTTTGTCGAGTGCCAGATTCAATATTCGGGCCGCGATGAGAACAACCTGCTGGTCGAAAAGGTCGAAACCTTTACCTTCACCCAAGACAACAGCACCGGCTTTTGGGATCCGAGCTTGATCAAGAGCCAGCGAGAGTACAACTACCGCTGGCGGGTGGCCTTCCACGGTCACGAGCCAGACAGATTCACCCGCTGGTTCCGCGATAGCACACCTAACCTCAATCTCTCCATCGCCGACCCAGGGAAGATTCACATTCGGGTGTTGGCGGGCAATATTGACTTTGAGCAAACCGTTGACCAGGTGCAGGTAGAGCTCCGCTACCGCGATGCAGGTTCTGGCGTAGACGAAGAGGCCACGACGTTTGTTCTGGCGAATGGGCAAACTGAGCAGATCTATGAGCGCTATATCTATACCGAGTGGGATCGTCCGGTGCAGTACCGCAGCCGATTCTTCCTCAAAGATGGTCAACAAATTGAAACCGAGTGGGAAAACACCCTCAGTAACCAGCTGCTGATCAATGCACCGCTCTACGACAAACTCGATGTGCGGCTCGTGCCCGCCGGCATGTGGGATAACGTGGTGCAGTCTGTGATCAGTCTGCAATACGAAGATAGCGCCAACGACTACCACGTCGACTCCGCCTTTTCGATCAAAGAGACCAGCGAGTTTCGCACCTGGTCGGTGGTGTTACAAAATCCGAGCGATCGCGACTTCACCTACAAGGTCCTCACCACCTTTGAGAATGGCACCTTCAACGAAACCGACTGGATTGCTGCCGATGGCGATCAGGCCCTCGCCGTCGTCGTACAAGAAGTGCCCTGGCTCCAGATTAGTCTGCTGCCCAATTTAGTCGACTTTGAGGTCACCCCGGTGGTCGAATGCACCCTGCGCTATAGCGACGAGGTCAACAATATCCACGAGGTCGAGACCTTTACCTTTACCAGCGGTGAGGTCAATCACTGGAGTTTTGCGATCGCAGACGACACCGCCCGCACCTATCAACATGAAATCACCTACCATCTGACCGACGGACGCTCGGTGAAAATGCCCGTCACCACCCTGGACGCCACTTCGTTAGTGATTGCCAAATTAGCCGTGCCCGAGATTCACGGCACAGTGTTGCCTAGACTGATTGACTTTGCCACCACCCCCGTGGTGGAAGTCCACATCACCTACCAGGATCTAGAGCACGACATCGACTTTATCGAGACCCTGGTCTTCACCGAAAAAGCCGATCAAACCTTCCGTATCTCCCTGCACGAAGACTCCCTCCGCGAGTACACCGTCGCCATCACCTACTACCTCGACAGCGGTGAAATGATCGAAAAAGACCCCATCACCGTAGACCGCAAACGGCTGATCTTACCGAGATATCGACCGGAGAGTTGAGGGTTTATTTGGTGACTTAGAGAGTGGGGAGGGAGGTGATAGGGGATGGGTGATAGGAGAAAAGTTGAATTAATTCCCCCTTTACCCCCTTTTCTTATCTGTGCTCCGTTTTCCTCTCTCCCCTGCCCCTCTTCCCCCTCTCCCCTCTTCCCCCCCCTCATCCCCAATCAAGCATTCCAAACAAGAAGAAAATGCTATATCTCCACCCCCCCTTCTACATGTACGAGGGTGTCCCCGTCGTCGGAGACTATCATGACCCTCGTCAGTTCTATTACTATCCCAACCGGCCCCATCTAGCCGTTGACGAGCAGGGCCGCCCGGCCATCCGATTCATTGCTTTCCGCGAAAATCTCGATGAGATCGAAGACGATGAAGACCATGCAGTGGGCTTTCTGGTCTTTGATACCAGTCTGGCCTGGCCAGAAGACACCCTCAAGAAAGTGGCCCGCAAAATTCAAGATGACCTTGAGCTAGATCAGCCCCCCCGGCTGGCCCCGCTGCCCTACCGGGACGGCACGGTTCGCGTCACCTTTCTAGATCGAACCACCCAGCCGCCCGGTGAAGGGGCCGAAGGGGAGCCCGAGACGCCCCCGTTGGAGGCCCCCTCAGAAGAGAAATGGGTGCCT
>JBCDDJ010000086.1:0-17525 GCA_039180385.1 Cyanobacteria bacterium P01_G01_bin.38
CAATGGCATAAATCCAACTCCCCGAAACCCGGTTTCTTTATGGGGGTGGGTCTTTGGTCCCGGATTTTGTGACGAGAAACCGGGTTTGTGATCGCTTTAATGTGATCGCTTTAAAAAGAAAAATGTCTGACCCCATAAAGCCCCCGGGGTCAGACAGCTCACCTGTAAGGACGCTTTTTATGCAGGGTTCTCAAAACATCTAAATGCCCCCAAGATGTCTTGATAAGCCCGCCTGCGTTCTCCAGAATTAAATCCATTCTCTACCGAAGTATCAGCAATCACCTCGACGGAAATACGGAAATCAAACCTCAGGGATTCTTGGATTACAGACAAAATTTACGTATATCTACGCTAATTGGGAGAGGGGGCTTTTATGCTACTGGGCAAATGCTGTGTTTAGGGCTCCCATCGTGAGTCATCTAGGTCGATGCAGCAACCCGCTGGGTGTAAAGATCAGCAATCTTTGCGGTGACGGCATCAATGCTGAGGGTATCGGTGTCAATCTCGATGGCGTCGCTGGCTTTACGGAGGGGGGAGATTTGCCGGGTGCTGTCTTTGCGATCGCGCTCTCCAATCGTCTGCTCCAGCTCACGCAGGTCGGGTATCGGCTGATTGCGCTGGGCCATATCTTGCTGCCGCCGGCGAGCACGTTCTTGCACGGAGGCGGTTAAGAAAATTTTTAGCTCAGCATAGGGAAACACATGGGTGCCGATATCACGACCGTCGGCGACCACACCGCCTTGCTCACCGTATTGCTTTTGCTGGTCTACCAGGGCCTCGCGCACCGCAGCTTGGGCGGCAATGGTTGACACTTGAGCGGTGACCCCAGGTTGCCGAATGGCCTCGGTGACCTCCTGGTCATTGACCCAAACCTGCTGGGGGAGCTCTCGGTCGGTGACCGCTTGGGTCGTGAGCTGGATGCGACATTGGGAGAGTAGCTCAGCAACCGCCACCTCGTCTTGGGGGGCGATTGACTGCTCTAGAACAAACCAGGTCAGGGCGCGATACATGGCCCCGGTGTCGAGGTAAAGCAAATCAAGCTGACGGGCTAACCGTCGAGCCACAGTAGATTTGCCAGCACCGGCAGGACCATCAATCGCGATGATGGGGCGACGGGCGCGCAGCACAACATTGTCAATTAAACGGGTATCGCCCAAATGGGCTGCAACTGCCAACATACCAAGGGTCTCAACAGAGTCTAAGGTTTCTAATGTGTCGGGGTGAACCAACTCGATGTACTCCAGGCGTAGATCGGGTACGGTCCTTAATACAGATTGAACGGCCTGAATCAGGGCAGATTGCGATCGCACCCCAGCGTAAAATGTTTTTTGGGCTACATTCAATCCCCGATAGAGTATAGCGGCTTGCCGTCGCGCTGACTCACTCAAATATCGGTTCCGAGAACTCATGGCCAGACCATCGGCCTCTCGCACGATGGGGCAACCGATCACCTGAACCGGCAGATTCAAGTCTTGGACGAGTCGGCGTAAAATCGCCAGCTGCTGGGCATCTTTTTGACCAAAATAAGCGCGAGTGGGCTGCACTAAATTAAGCAGCTTGGTGACCACGGTGGTCACCCCTTGAAAATGGTCCGGGCGAAACCGCCCACAAAGCTTTGAAACCATCGCCGCTGGCGGAATCACCTGGGTTACGGTTGCAGCATCAGGTCGAGGTTGACGGTAGAGAACATCAGCGATTGGCACAAAGAGGGCATCCACTCCAGCCGCTTCACAGCGTTTCGCATCGTTTGTCAATGTTCTAGGATATCGGTCGAGATCTTCGTTAGGGCCAAATTGCAGCGGATTGACAAAAATACTCACCACCACAATGTCATTGTCCTGACGGGCTCGGGTGATAAGGCTTAAGTGTCCCTCGTGCAGTGCCCCCATCGTTGGCACAAACCCGACAGTGCCGTTGGCCTGGGCTAACCAGCAGCGGAGTCCTTCGAGGGTGTTCAAACGTTGCACAGCAGGCTCCTAGCCAGGGGACAGATCAAACCCAAAACACCCATAAAGCCCTCACGGTCCGCAAGGGCTTTATCTGCTTTATCTAAATAAGCTTTGGCCACATCCAGACCCGTTGTTTGCCCTACGGGAAAAACTCAAGTAACCGGATTGAGTTTAGCTAAATCCTAATACAGGAACTCCAAGACATAAACAGAAAGCTATCGCAGCCCCGCCTATCCGCAGTAGCTCCTATCGCAGCACCTCGATGCGAACTTGGCCGACCCCGGCATTCACCAGGCCAATCTGCCGGGCAGCGCCTGCCGATAGATCAATCACCCGACCGCCGCTATAAGGGCCGCGATCGTTGATACGGACAACTACCTGGCGACCGTTGCTCACATTGGTCACCCGGACTCGAGTGCCAAAGGGTAAAGTTCGATGGGCAGCGGTGAGAGCATTCTGATTAAAACGCTCACCGCTGGCACTCTGGCGACCATGAAACCCCGGGCCATACCAGGAAGCCAAACCCAGGGTGCTCGACACTACGGCCACCTGTTGTACCGGCGGCACCACAGGCTCAGGACGCCCCTCGATTTCGGTGATGGGCTCTGCTCCGCCGAGCAAGCGACGGAGACGATTGGCAACCTGCAAAGCATCTTCAGCAGGGTTTTGAGTGGTATCTGGCAGCATTACCTGCTCATCCAAGGTAATCAGATCTTCCCCAGCAGCGGTGATGACGTACTTTTCTTGATCAGTGTCCCAGCGGGCTCCAATCGATTGGGCATCCAATCCGTTTTCATGAAACTGATCCAGCTGTGAGCCCACTGAGGTCGCTCGCACCACGGGTTCGGGCTGAGCGGTTTGATCTGGGATCAGACCGGCACTGGCCACTGCGTCTGACTTATCAGCTGAGCTGTCTTCCAAGCCTTCGGTCTCACTGCCCAAGAAGGTGAGCAGGGGGATGTTGTTGATGTAGAGGGTAGCCGCTTGACGACCCTCTAAAGCATGGGCATTAACCAGGCTGAGACCGGAAGACTCTGGAGTAATCTGAAAGGGAGCAGATTCTTGCGGTTGGAGAGTAGAAAAATCTTGATCTAGGGAATCAGGCGCTTGAGAGCTTTGCTCGGATGGAACAGCTGAGCCCGTTTCGTCAGCCCGTTGACCCTCGCTGAGTGAATTATCGTTGGGGGATACCTGCCAGCCTTGAAACTCCTGTGCCGAAGCAGGCAGTGCGCTGAGCGCTGATATCAGGAGGGTTGCAGTTAAACTACCAGTGATTTTAAGTTTCATAAAAAACAAGCGTTTTGAAAGGGGCCATAACATCGCAGCCGTTTGCGCCAAGGTTGCAAGCTATTCGAGAACTTCGCCGCAAATTGCCGGGACATGTGCACCAGATCACTTTTGTTAATGAACGAAAGTAACGCTAGCACGAATGGATTTTGGAAGAAAATCCGGGTTTTTTCGGGGTCAGCCCCCCCGACTAAATTTCACCCAAACTTTATGCGAAGGCTCCAACAATTTTGAAATCAGCGTTTGAGCGATTTAAATCACCACGTCGATGTGATCATTTACTTTTCAAAAAGTTATATATGTGCCTGGTTGGATTACAGATTATTGATTAATCAGCCCCGGTTTAATATGCAACTTAGTGCATATCTTGTTTTTTTAGCCGAGGAAGCTAATTGCAGAAAGTTGATCGAAGTATTAAAGAACTTGAACAGGGGTATTTAGAGAACTTAACTGCAAAACCTGAAACGTCAGCCTTACAGCTTCATCAGCTTTCATCTCATCCCCGCCAGCGACTAAAGTAGTCAAGGGAGATTAGCCCAGGCAACTAAGATCAATACAGGACAGCACTTTCATGGATTATCGACAGGCAGGCGTCGATGTTGAGGCGGGGCGGGCGTTTATAGATCGCATTCGTGGGCTGGTGGATAGTACGCGTCGGCCAGAGGTTTTGGGCGGACTGGGGGGGTTTGGGGGGTGTTTTGAGCTGCCGGGGGGGTATCAAGAGCCAGTGCTGGTGTCGGGGGCAGACGGGGTGGGTACCAAGCTAAAGCTGGCTCACCAAATCAATCGACATGACACTGTGGGAATTGATTTGGTGGCCATGTGCGTCAATGATGTGCTGACCTGCGGGGCTGAGCCGCTGTTCTTTTTAGATTATTTGGCGACGGGGCAGTTAGAACCCGAGCAGCTGGCTCAGGTGGTGACGGGTGTGACCGATGGCTGTCGGCAGGCGGGCTGTGCGCTGCTGGGGGGCGAGACGGCGGAGATGCCTGGGTTTTATGCCCCTGGGGAATATGATGTGGCGGGCTTTTGTGTGGGGATTGTTGAGAAACAGCGAATTTTAGACGGCACTCAGGTACAGCTGGGGGATGTGGCGATTGGGCTGGCCAGCAGCGGGGTCCATAGCAACGGGTTTAGCCTGGTGCGAAAAATTGTGGCCGAAGCGCCTCGACCGGGCGGGGTTGGCTATGACTGGTCTGCCACGCCAGAGTCCCTGAGCGGGCAGTCTCTCGGCGAGGTGCTGCTGACCCCAACGCAGATCTATGTGAAGCCAATCTTGGCGGCACTCCAGCAGGGCCTCGAGATCCATGCCATGGCCCATATTACCGGGGGTGGCCTCCCCGAAAACCTGCCGCGATGCTTGGGGGCCGATCAGTCTATATATATAGATGTCAATAGTTGGCCCAGACTGCCTATTTTTGACTGGCTGATGTCAGCCGGGGCAGTGGCCCCTTTAGATATGTTTAATACATTTAACATGGGCATCGGGTTTGTGATGATCGTGGCCCCTGAGGCAAAGGATGCTGCCATAGAGAGTTTGCAGGCCCAGGGGGTAGCTGCCTATGCCATCGGGTCGGTGGTGGCAGGAGATGGAGCGTTACGGGGGCTGCCAGAGGGTTAGGATATCTTTAGTGACCGTAAAAAAATAATCTTCATAATCGGAGGCACAGAATTTTGAGCGCTCGACCCGTAAGTTGGCAGCCCGCTGCGATCGCAATCGTAGCCATCATCGTCGGGCTGGTATTAACCAGCAGCTTAGTGATTATCAATCCTGGTCAGGCAGGTGTATTAAGCGTTTTGGGTAAAGCTCAAAATAACCCCCTGCTTGAAGGCATCCACTTCAAACCCCCCTTCATCTCGTTTGCAGATATTTACGATATCACCGTCCAAAAGTTTGAAGTCCCCGCCGAGAGCTCGACCAAAGACTTGCAAGATCTCAAAGCCCGCTTTGCCATCAACTTTCGGCTTGACCCCGCTGAGATTGTCAAAATCCGACGGACCCAGGGGACCCTGGCCAATATCGTCTCCAAGATTATTGCTCCCCAAACCCAAGAATCGTTCAAAATTGCGGCGGCCCGCCGCACGGTGGAGCAGGCGATTACCCAGCGGTCTCAGCTTAAAGAAGACTTTGACATTGCCCTGAGCAGTCGGCTTGAGAAATACGGCATTATCGTGCTCGACACTAGCGTGGTCGACCTGACCTTTTCGACTGAGTTTGCTAAAGCGGTAGAGGACAAGCAAATCGCTGAGCAACGCGCCCGCCGAGCCGTCTACATTGCCCAAGAGGCTGAACAAGAAGCCCAGGCCGAGATCAACCGGGCCAAAGGTCGAGCCGAAGCCCAGCGGTTGTTGGCCGAAACCCTAAAAGCCCAGGGCGGTAACCTGGTTCTGCAAAAAGAAGCAATTGAAGCCTGGAAAGACGGGGGTGCCCAAATGCCCCGCGTGCTCGTGATGGGTGAATCTCAGGGGTCAGTGCCGTTTATTTTTGACCTGAAAAATTTGCAGGAATAAATAGAGATAGTTCTGTGGAATCCATTCAATCAAGGCAAGAACTCTGAGAAAACCGTTGAAGATTTTGGCAAAGGGTAAACATGGCACAAGTCAAACCACTTAAGCGTTCCGCTTATTCTGCTTGGGAGGGTGACCCGCCAAGGATTCTTTACATAGCACAGCCGATGCCACATGCCCCCTGCTTATCTCTGACAGGCGGGGGGACCGCAGACATGGCTTTAAACGACTTCCTCAAAGAACTGGAAACTGATTTTGCCTATCAGCAGAGATATTACAGAGAGTATGTGTTGGGATATCACAGTTCATCTGATCGAGCCGATCATTACTCCCTCGAATCTTGGGACATTTACGAACCTCGCCATAGCACCCATGAAGCCTTAGTGGTGCTTTACTATTCGCCAGTCAATCACTTAGATACCCTTAAAAAGCATATGCCAGAGATGGTTGATGACTATCTCCGCAACTGCCCATCAATCGACAATCAAATAGAACATTCCCAAAGACGAACAACAGATTAAACCTGCTGCGCAATCTGCTTGACGTCCTTGACCCCATACAGTCGTCTGCGATACTTAGAGTCTCGCAACAGCTTGACAAGTTTTTGTATTTCTATGATTATAAAAACATAAAAATAGGCAGTGCCTACGAAGATAGCGTTGCTTATCAGTATTCAGGGGCCTCTACTTGTCATGACGTCTTCTGCACTCAATCAAGCCAGTTTGCGCAATTACGCCTTAGTGACCCTGGCCTACTGGGGGTTTACCCTCACCGATGGGGCTTTGCGGATGTTGGTGCTGCTATACTTTCACACCCTGGGCTACTCGCCGTTAGAGGTAGCGCTGCTGTTTTTGTTTTACGAGATTTTTGGCATTGTCACCAATTTGTTTGGCGGGTGGATCGGCTCGAAATTTGGCATTAAGCTAACCCTCTACAGTGGCATTGCCATACAGATTGTGGCGCTGTTGCTGATGACCCCGGTCAATGAAACCTGGGGACTTTGGCTGGCGGTCCCCTATGTGATGATTGCCCAGGCCCTCTCGGGCATTGCCAAAGATTTCACCAAGATGAGTGCTAAGACCGCTGTGCGTCTGGTGATTCCGAAAGAGGCGCAGTCAGCCCTCTTCAAATGGGTAGCGATTTTGACTGGCTCAAAGAATGCGCTTAAAGGGGTGGGGTTCTTTTTAGGCAGTGTATTGCTGGCGGGCTTGGGCTATGTAAATGCCCTGCTGGCGATGGCCGGAGGGCTGGGACTGATATTGCTAAGCAGTCGTTGGCTACCGTCGGGGTTGGGCAAGGTCAAGATCAAGGTGAAATTCAAACAGCTATTTTCTAAATCTCAGGCAATTAACATTCTCTCGACGGCGCGGTTTTTCTTGTTTGGGGCGCGGGATGTCTGGTTTGTAGTAGGGCTGCCCGTGTTTCTCTACGGCACCCTCGGCTGGCGCTTTGAACAAGTGGGGGGGTTTTTGGCGATCTGGGTGATTGGCTATGGCTTGATTCAATCCCTGGCTCCAGCGTTATTGAGACAACTGGGGTCGGGGCACCCCCCCCAGGCAAAGACGATCCAAGTCTGGACACTTTTGCTGACGGCGATTCCGGCGGCGATTGCGATCGCACTGCAAGCCAATCTACCCCCAGGTCCAACCATCATCACGGGTCTAATGGTGTTTGGCCTGGTGTTTGCCTTTAACTCTGCCGTGCATTCCTATCTGGTGTTAGCCTATACCGACGACGATAAAGTCGCGCTGAATGTTGGGTTTTACTACATGGCTAATGCCGGGGGGCGACTGGCCGGCACGGTGCTGTCGGGGCTGATCTTCCAGATATTCGGCCTAGTGGGCTGTTTGTGGGTGTCAATGGTGTTTGTTTTGGCGGCGGGGCTGATTTCGCTGCGACTCCCTAATCCAAAGCGGACCGAGACTGCGATGTGATGAGCCAGAAGGAAAAAAGTTGAGAAGGGGTTAGGGAATGGAGGCCGCTAGAATACTGGCTTACAGCCAGTGAGAGCAGGTGATTGCGCCTTGAGTTAAAGCAAATTAGATTGACAAAATCAGTTATTTTTATAATTATAGAAACATAGAAATATAAAGGACCATGCTTGCACCGCTAGTGGCAGCGACCTGCCTCGCGCGCTTTTGTTTCGATATTTATAAAAATATAAAAGGAGGGCATGATGTTTACCTTTAAAACCCATGTGGCTTTGCGGGTTATGGATCTCGAGCAATCGATTGCGTTTTATCGAGCCTTGTTTGAGGTTGAGCCCGTTAAACACAAGCCAGGATACGCCAAATTTGATATCGAAAATCCGGGGTTAAATTTAACCCTCAACGTTAGCGATCGGATCGCCCCTCGTGGGTCACTCTCTCACCTGGGTATCCAGGTAGATAGTAGGGCGGCGGTGCAGGCTGCGATCGTACGATTTCGAGCCGCTGGCCTACACCCCATCGAAGAACGCGACACTGACTGCTGCTATGCCTTACAGGATAAAGTGTGGGTCACTGACCCTGACAACAACCGCTGGGAAATTTTTGTGGTAAAAGTTGCTGATACAGCGCCAGAACTGAGTTTGAATAAGACCTCAGCGGTAGTGAGCGCAGAGGCGACTCGCACCCAAGCAAAAGGGACCTACTGTGCCTAGGCGCTTGCCATCAAATCAGCCCTCAGGCTCAACCATGAAAACTGTTTAGATGGCAGCTATGTTGGGAGCCAACTTTCAACTTGTTTATGCTCGCATCAATGTGCATCGTTCCAGTATTCTCCTCTCAGGGACCGGAACGGGTAGGGAAAAGTCCAAAAGAGTTGCTGACCGGCCAGCCGCACCTGCATTAATTGAACCATGCCAATAAAGCTACCGTATTGAAAAATTGTAGCTTCAGTAGTTTTTGGGAATACAGAAGCCTTAAGATCTCCTCTTATTCAGACTAAACGCAAGATGTCTCTGGAATATTTCGGACACTTAAAGGCAACCTATCTTCTCTTCATCAGCTTTGGTGATTCTGCTGATGATCTGCCTCAGTAACCAGGGCAACTCGAAATGAGTAAATCTTCTCAAGGGGCAGTGATATAGATCACACTATACTGTGAGGCAAGTAGGTCAGTGATGGTTCCATTGCCATACTGTAAATATTAGTATTGCTCATTGATAAAAATTGCTCAAAGACCAATTAGCAAAAGGCTTTTTACGATTGCGGACCATTGTCATTGCCCGTGCACAAATCACCTCAACAGTTATGGCAACCGTCTCTCCCCACGTTGTTTGTCCGCTTCGACAAAAACTCCTCAAAACCTTTCTCCCAATCACGCTAGTGCCGCTAACAACTTTAGGTGTGTTAGGGACTTACTTGAGCTTCCGACAGGCCCACCATCAAGCCAATATCAAGCTGTATGAGCGGTCTGTTCTCACCGCAGAACTGACCCATCGGGAACTTCGAGATGCAGTTTCTTTCCTGCAGGCTACTTCGCTGAGCCCGAACATCCAAGCAGATGTGCGGACAGCGACGGCTAAAGCTGAAGCTGTTGCCCTTGAACAACAGCCGATTGACCAGATTGAAGTCCGATTTGAAGCGGCCAAAGTCCTTCCTATCAATATAAGATTAGGCAGTCATTTTCGGAACATAGCCGAAGTTAGAGGCTTCTCTGAGTTATTCATGACCGAAAAGCATGGGTTTAATGTTGGCTATTCCCATATGACCAGTGATTTTGTCCAGCGAGATGAACTCTGGTGGCAAATGGGTAAAACCTTAGGGCAGTGGATCGGTCCCCCAACCTACGATGAGTCGAGTCAGACCGTCACTGTAGATATAGTCTATGCCATTAAAGATCCTCACACCCAGGAGTTTTTAGGCATTTTAAAGGGGGGCTATGACGTCAAAAATCTAGACTTTCTAGCCGGAGATCTCCAAAAGCTCCAACTGGGGGCTTCTGAGAAACTCCAAATTGTTTGCCTAGGGCCTAACCCCCAAGCTGTTTTGACCATTACTACCGTAGGATCTAGCCAAAATCACGACTTGCTTGTCGACCAGGCGCTTTTGCAGCAAGCCATGCTAAACCTAGAGAATAGGGGCACTGACAGTGAGGCCGCATCTTCAACGATTCGCGCGACTTCTCTGACTCACAGTCGACGACAGTATAACTTTGCACGAGTGCCTGAGACAGATTGGCTGGTCGTCACTTCAGCCAGTCTCCACGAAATTTATAGAGTCGAACTGCAATGGCTACTCTGGTTTGGTAGCATACTGATTGTCTTAGGGGGTGCTAGCTGGTTCATGGTCTCTCGGTTTTCACGTCAGCTTACAACCCCGCTCAGTCAACTGGCACAAGTGACCCAACAGGTCATTCAGCAAGCGGATTTTAGCCTCAAAATGCCTGTAACGCAACAAGACGAAGTCGGGGTCGTAGCGCAGGCTCTCAATCAATTGCTGGCTTGGTCAAATGACCATACACAAGCATTAAACCGCTCTCAAGAGCAGCTAAAAGAGCACACGGAGCAATTATCAACGGCCTTAGAAGAGCTTCGTCGGGCACAGTCTCAATTAGTTCAATCTGAGAAGATGTCGGCGCTGGGTCAGCTGGTGGCCGGGATTGCCCACGAAATCAACAATCCGGTCAACTTTATTCACGGCAATCTGCGCCATGTAGAAGACTATACCCAAGATCTATTAGGTGTTTTGGCGCTCTATGAAGCGTACTACCCTGCGCCTGCTGCCGAGATTCAGGCAGAAGCAGCAGCTCTGGAACTTGACTTTCTCAAGCAAGATCTGGGAAAAACGCTCGCTTCGATGAAAATCGGAACCCAGCGAATTCGAGATATTGTGCTGTCGCTGCGAAACTTCTCACGCTTGGACGAGAATGGGTGTAAATTTGTTGATCTTCATGAAGGGTTAGAGAGCACGCTGCTAATCTTGCAACATCGACTTAAAGCCTCAGTTGAGCGGCCCACCATCAGGATTGTCCTAGACTTTGACCAACTACCGCCAGTGGAGTGCTTTGCAGGCCAGATTAATCAGGTTTTTATGAATATCATAACTAACGCAATTGATGCCTTGGAGACGGGGCTAACGGATTCCCAAAGGGCACAACAGGAGCCACAAATTACGCTTCGGACTGAAGCACGCCCCACCAGCGTTATCATTAGCATTTCTGATAACGGTCCCGGAATGGCTCCAGAGGTTAGAGAACACGTGTTTGATCCGTTCTTTACAACAAAAGCTGTGGGAAAAGGGACTGGTATGGGACTGGCCATCAGCTATCAACTGATCACCGCAAACCACCACGGTAAGATTGAGTGCTTTTCCGAAGAAGGCATCGGTACAGAGTTCATCATCGAAATTCCCATACGGTCTTCCAGAGGCACTGCAGTGTAGAAGTACTTATTCTTCTGACCTAGGATGCCGAGTGTCAAATTGACACAGTCCTAGTTTGTCATACCCCTTCAGCCAATATCGCCATAAATGCGACCTTTCCAGGCTCCTCCTTTGCCGACCCAGTGACGTCGAGCCGAATCCAAGGTAATCAGCGTGTACAGCAACGCAATCATAGGCAGCGCCAAAGCTAGCAAAGGTAAACCGTCGTACAGTCGCAGGGTCGGCCAATAGGCCAACGCCATCAGCAGCCAGCCCACTAGTCCGATTAGCACTAGCATAGACTGCCCCCAGACCAAACCCATGACAACCCCCAGTGGCGATACCAGATAAACCAACAGCATCCCCAGGACAGTCCCCATCAGCAGCCAGGGAGAATGGTTAAGTTGGGTGTAGGCGCTGCGGGCCACCATCGCCCAAATACTCTGCAAATCAGAATAGGGACGCAGGCTACGGGTAGCTGTGCTCAACCCCAACCAGATGGGCCCACCCGCCTTAATGGCTGCCCCCAGTGCACAATCGTCAATGAGGGCATGGCGAATCGCCTGGAGCCCACCGATTCGCTCCAGGGCACTGACGCGGATCAATGCGCACCCCCCCGCAGCGGCAGCCGTCCTTTTGTGGGGATTATTGACCCAGGGAAAGGGATAGAGCATCTGAAAGAAGAAGACAAAGGCAGGGATCAACAGCTTTTCCCAAAAACTCTGGCAGCGTAGCTGCACCATCAGTGACACCAAATCTAATCTATCGGCCTCTGCTTTTGTCACCAGCTGCCGCACGCTGGTGAGGTCATGCTCAATGTCAGCATCGGTAAAGAGAACATAGGCTGGCGGTGATGGCTGCTGCTGTAGGTGGCGAAATCCCTGCTCCATCGCCCAGAGCTTACCGGTCCAGCCCGCAGGGAGAGGATTGCCGGAGAGCGTTGTCAGGCTGGCAGGTTTTCCTAAGTCTTTCGCGAGCTGAGTCGCGATCGCAACCGTATCATCCCTGCTCTGATCATCCACCAACACCACAGAGAATGCGCCCGGGTAGGACTGGGTAAGGTGCGATCGCAGCGCTGGCTCAATTAACTCAGCCTCATCCCTTGCCGGGATTACGACTGCAACAGCAGGCCAGACGTCTGGGGGCACGCTGTCTTGACCATCGAGCCGCTGGTCGGCCCGCCAAAACTGCCCCCAAAATGCCAGCAGCCCCATCCAAATAACGACTGCGAGAATAACGACTGCGAGAGTTGTTAGTACCAATAAACCGCTTGCCATGGTGTTGTCTGTGTTAGTCAAGAATGCAGCATTAGTGCCTTGATGAGGGGTATCGACTCGATGTCTCTTTAGGAGCACTGTGCTTTTGAATAAACTCACCGAGCTGATCTGCGCCACCGATGTATCGACCCCCCAGCCAAATTTGCGGCACCGTAATGGGTGTCTTATGGCCAATCAGCGGCAGCGCCCGAGCTAACATTTCATAGAGGGCGCGGGGGCTGCGAACAACGTCATGGTAGGTATATTGAATCCCGGCCTGTTGCAGGTACCCCTTGGCACGTTTGCAGTGGGGGCAGCTCTCTTTACCAAACAAATGGCTGCCCTTAACAGCTGTTTTTTTAGCATGTGCCGTGATCACCGCCTGGGTCAACACGCCCCGATTGAGGGCAACCCCCTGACTGATCACCTGGCCATCGACCATCACAATGGGGGCATGCCAACCGCCTTTAAGCAAGGGCTTCCACCACTCAGTTAGCCACTCTCGAATATCCAGATCGACCGGAATACCCGCCAACTCTGTTTCTAGCGTATCTCGAATAACATCCTTAGTTAGAGCACACTCTCCGCACGGGATTTTGACTTTGAAAGGCCCCCAAGCACCGGCCCAGCGAAACAACGTCACCTTAACTCCAGCCATGATGTATACCCACTTGAATGAAAAATTTGTATTCTCAGACTATCGGACTATCCACCTGCTGGGTGAATATAACATCAGTCTTGGCTGAGAACTCCCTGATAGAGACTAAAAAAACTGGTTAAATAGCCAAAAAACAGAGGTCATTCGATATCTTCTAACCCTTTACTCAGAGCTTACCAAGAGGCGTCTCATATTTGCCGGTTCTCATGGCTAAAGATGGCTCCCAGGTAGCTCCCAGATACCTTTATGTAGTGACTTTTAACGCGATACCTCCTTGTGTGTGACTCGGATGCAAACTATCAAATCAACATCGCTCATCGAACTCGCTCAGGGCATTGAAGCCGCTCAGAACTATCTGCTCTCTATTCAGGAACCCGACGGCTACTGGTGGGCAGATCTCGAGTCCAACGTCACCCTCACCGCCGAGATTATCCTGCTGCATAAGATTTGGGGAACCGAGCGCGATCGTCCACTGGCGAAGGCAGAGGGGTACTTGCGATCGCACCAGCGAGACCACGGCGGTTGGGAACTCTTCTACGGCGACGGCGGCGACCTGAGTACCACGGTAGAGGCCTACATGGCCCTGCGGCTGCTGGGCGTGGCGACCGATGATCCGGCTTTAATCAAGGCCAAGGGGTTTATCCTGAGTCGGGGGGGGATTAGCAAAACCCGGATCTTCACAAAGTTTCACCTGGCGCTGTTAGGCTGCTACGACTGGCGCGGTCTGCCATCGCTGCCGGCCTGGGTGATGCTGTTGGGCCATCCCTTTCCGTTTAGCATTTACGAACTCTCGAGCTGGGCCAGGAGTAGCACCGTGCCGCTGCTAATTGTCTTTGACCAAAAGCCCGTTTACCCGGTCAGCCCTGCCTTTAACCTAAACGAACTCTACGCCGAGGGCATTGACAATGTCCGCTGGGAGATACCCGCGAAGGGCGACTGGAGCGATTGCTTTCTTTGGCTAGACAAAGCTTTTAAGCTGGCAGAGGCTCTGAATGTTGTCCCGTTTCGCCAAGCGGGCCTTCAACAAGCAGAAAAATGGATTCTCGAGCGCCAGGAAGCCTCCGGTGACTGGGGCGGCATCATCCCCGCGATGCTCAATTCTCTGCTGGCGCTGCGCACCCTGGGCTACGACGTGAAAGACCCAATCGTACAGCGAGGTCTCCAGGCGGTGGACAACTTCGCCGTCGAAACCGAGGACACCTACTGGGTTCAGGCGTGTGTCTCGCCCGTGTGGGATACGGCACTCGCTTTACGGGCCCTGACTGATTCGGGGCTTGCCCCCGATCATCCCGCGCTAGTCAGGGCCGGAGCGTGGTTGTTAGATAAGCAAGTGCTCGACTATGGCGACTGGGCTGTGAAAAATACCTCGGGCAAACCCGGCGGCTGGGCCTTTGAATTTGAGAATCGTTTTTATCCCGATGTGGACGACACCGCCGTGGTTGCCATGGCGCTGCAAGAGATTTCCCTGCCCGATGGGGCTCTAAAACAGGCCGCCATTGTCCGCTCGGTCCGCTGGATTGCCCATATGCAGTGCCAGACCGGGGGCTGGGCTGCCTTTGATATTGACAACCACCAAGATTGGCTCAACGCGGTTCCCTACGGCGATCTTAAAGCCATGATTGACCCTAATACCGCTGATATCACCGCCCGCGTGCTGGAGATGCACGGTCGTCTGGCTCAAGATTTGACCCTTGCCAGCGGCTATGCCGCTGACCTGACGCCCCAGCGCGTGGCCCGAGGTCTGGATTATTTAATTCGAGAACAGGAAACCGATGGCAGCTGGTTTGGCCGCTGGGGGGTGAACTATATCTATGGCACCAGCGGGGCCCTGTCTGCCCTGGCGTGGGTGGCCCCTGAGCGATGTCGGTCGCAGATTGAACGGGGGGTTGCCTGGTTGATGGGTTGCCAAAATGCGGACGGCGGCTGGGGGGAAACCTGTCGCAGCTACGATGACCCAAGCCTCAAGGGGAAGGGACCCAGCACGGCCTCTCAAACGGCCTGGGCACTGCTGGGGCTACTCGACGTGGCGTTCTGTCTAGATTCGGCTGCGAAGACAGCTGTTCAAGCCGGTATTAAATACCTGCTAGATACCCAGACAGCAGACGGGACCTGGTTAGAGTCCGAATTTACCGGAACCGGATTTCCGGGGCATTTCTATATTCGCTATCATCTCTATTACCAACACTTCCCCCTGATGGCATTGGGTCGCTATCGACAGTTACGGAACCAGGGGGGGCAGTTCGCAGACCGTATTGTTGGGGACATCGCGACAGCTGCCTCCGAGCGCAACGATGGTTTCTGAAACCTGCACGCATACATCCCCAAACTCGTTTGGGCAGAAGTAACAGTATGGAACCCTTTGCATCGAGCCGGCAGTACCCACTGGGAGTACTTTGCTGAGTGTTTTGCTAATCTCTGCTGAAAAGCAAAGAGATTAAAGTCTCTAAAGATTTCAGTCCTGTTAGAGCACCCCGTATCAGTCGCAGGGCAGCGACCGGCTGCTGTAGAAAACTCAGGGCCACCGGCAGCGGTTTGAGCATGCCGTCTGCCCCAATCGCGGCGGAGAGATCGGGTAAATCGTGGTGCGCATCGTCACTGATGACGCGCAGAATGGCGATTTTGCAGTGGGCCTGCAGTAGGGCGGCGGCTTCCATATCTACGACGGTAGCCCCATAGCGATCGCAAAGGTCTCGCTTTTGGACCGTCGTTGTGATCACGCGATCGCAGCTCACCCCGACCGCAGTTTTCAGCCCGAGCTGTGTGGCTATCTGGGCGGTGAGGGTGCGATCGCACCCATAGACCCCGGCTCTCTCTGGCTCGGCCCCATTCCAGACCTGTTCTATCAGCACCCCCTCCCCGACGCGGTAATCAGCGCAGAGACTCCCGCCGAGACCCACCAGCAACACGCCCCCTGAGTGCAGCAGCCAGCGATCTGCCCAGGTGTCTAGAAATTGTTTCACCGCCCGTGGCCCGGCGGGGATGGCCACCACCCGAGGACCGCCGCCGTTCAAGCCGCGCCTCACCGCCCGGTGCTCTGCGCCAGCCGGTACCAAAATCAGTCGAATCTCAGCCTGCATGGGCTGCAGGCCGGTCATACTCAACCTGGCCGTAGTCAAGCTTGATGACCCGGTCTGCCAGATGAAAATAGCGATCATCGTGGCTAATCACAAAGATAGCCTTACCCTGGGCTTTGAGATCCGGCAGAAACTGGGTGTAAAAGAGCTGTTTAAAGGTCGGGTCCTGGTCGGCGGCCCATTCGTCAAACAGGTAGATGGGTCGATTTTCTAGATAGGCAGACAGCAGGGTGAGGCGCTTGCGCTGCCCCTGGGAGAGCGCTGTGGTCGAGAACTGGCCGCGCTCAATGCTGACCTTGTGGTCGAGCTGTAGCTTTTGCAAATAGCCCCGGGCGCGGGCATCGTCGACACCACTGTCAAACCCCAGCAGCCGCTCAAAGAGATAAAAGTCTGAGAACACAGCGGCAAACTGCTGGCGATACCCGACTTGTTGCTCGGGGCCAATTTGCCGATCATCGAGCCAGATCGAGCCAGACTGGGGCTGGTAGAGACCCGTCAACAGCTTCGCCAGGGTTGATTTACCGCTGCCGTTGCCGCCGATGATAAAAATCAGCTCGCCCGGATGTACACTCAGGTCTACCGGCCCCAGGGTAAACTCACTGTCGCCCGTGCGATAGGTGTGGGTCACCCCTTTCAAGTCTAAGCGGTGCCAGTCGGGGGTAAGAGACTGCACTGCCGCAGCGGTGTCTGGGGTATTGAGGCTGAGACCCAGGGTGGCAATCTTTTTGAGGGCAACGCTGGCTTTACTGAGAAACGGCAGCTTGTTGACCAGGCTTTCCATCGGCCCGAGCAGGTAGGTAAAGGTCAATACGTAGCCAATGCGGGTTTCGGGGCTGATGACCACCCAGCGGGGCAGGGCAAACAGCACCAGCCCCACCGCAAAAAAGAAAATAAACTTGCCCCAGCTGTCGAGCACCGCCAGCAGGCCCAGCCCCCGGCTGTTGTAGCGCTTAACCTCTAGCGCGGTTTGTTCTAAATCTCTGGCTAAGAAATCTTGCTGCCCAAAGGCGTGCAGCTTTAGTTCTTTCACCCCTTCAATCAAACTGCGAAAGTGTTGAAACAGCCGATCTTGTTTTTCCCGGGCTGCGCTCAGCCAGTGCCGTCCGCGGACCAAAAACCAGCGGCAGCTCACTGAGGCCACCAGCGTGATCAGCAACACCAGCGCCAGGACTCGCCACGACAGCCAGGCAATGTACACCATGCAGCCTGCTGCACTGGCCAGATTGATCACCAATATGGGCACCACCCCAGCCGCGGTGGCAACGGCCTGAATGTCGTCGGTGAGCATCACCAGCAGGCGAGGCAGCCCTAAATCTTCTAAGGGTTTTAACTCGGTGGCCAGGATCTGACGACTGAGGCGCAGCTGTAGCCCAAACACAGCCGCCTGGGCAAAGCGCACCAGCAAAACCCGAGAGATCACGGCGGTGAGCAGGGCCACCCCCCCCAGG
>JBCDDJ010000087.1:0-17461 GCA_039180385.1 Cyanobacteria bacterium P01_G01_bin.38
GGAGGCCTTTTTGGCTAAGCGGGCCAGAATGCAGGCAGATTTAGCCAGTCAAATCCGCCAGACCCTCAACCCCGAGCAGATTCTCAACACGGCGGTGAGTGGAGTGCGCGACATTCTCAATGTCAACCGTGTGGTCTTCTATCGCTTTGATTCAGAAGACTTCCAGAGTGGCTCGATTTCTGCAGAGTCAGTCGAAAGCGGCTGGATTCGTGGACTGGGGTCAGCGGTGGCCGACCCCCTCACCCCCGAAACCATCGAGCGCTTTAAGAGCGGTCGCCTGAGCTTCATCCAAAATCTGGCCGAAGCCGACTTAACCCCTTGCCACTGCGACCTGCTACGCAAGCTAGAGGTCAAGGCCAACATTGTGGCACCAGTGATCGCCGGTAATGATTTAGTAGGTCTCCTGTGTGCCCACCAGTGTAACGCCCCCCGCCAGTGGACCGAAGAAGAGTTTGATCTGATGCGACAGCTCTCAACCCAGCTAGGCTATGCCCTGGGTCAGGCCCAGCTGCTAGAGCGTGAGCAGTTGGCCAGTGAGCGAGAGCGGCAGCTTGCCGACATGGTGATCCACATGCGGGAGTCGGTTGAGCAGGCGCAAATCTTTCGCACAGTTACCCAAGAGTCGCGCGCGGCGATCAAGGCTGACCGGATTATTGTTTACACCTTTGATGAAGACTGGAAGGGTACCATTGTAGCCGAGTCGGTGGCCCCTGAATGGCCCACGGCCCTGGGCAGTGAGATTGCGGACCCCTGCTTTGCCGACAAATACGTCGAGCAGTATATTCAAGGTCGGGTCCAGGCGACCAACAATATTTACAACGCGGGCCTCACTGTCTGTCACCTCAATCAGCTAGAGCCCTACGCCGTGCGGGCCAACCTGGTCACCCCGATTGTGGTGGAAGAGCGGCTGCTGGGGCTGCTGATCGCCCATCAGTGCTCAGGCCCACGGGAGTGGACTGAATTAGACATCAACTTCCTCAAGCAGGCTGCCATCCAGCTTGGATTTACCCTGGAGCAGGCCAGCCTATTTAGACGACAACAACTGACTGCCCAGCGAGACCGGCAGCTGACCGAGATTGTGACTCAAATGCGCCAGCCCACCGACGTTGAGGGCGTTCTCAGTGCGATCACCAGCCAGACCCGCTACACCCTTAAAGCTGACCGGGTGATTGCCTATCGGTTTTTAGACAACTGGACTGGCGAAGTGATCGCCGAGTCCGTAGACAGCCAAAGCCCGTCCATTTTTGGGGCATTTGTCAACGACCCCCTCAAAGAAAGCTTTATTGACCGCTACCGCAATGGGCGCGTGCGGGTCATGAACGACGTCCACGCCGAAGACCTCACCGACTGTCATCGCGACATTTTAGACGGCTTTAAAATCCGCGCCAGCCTGGTGGCCCCGATTATGCAGCACGGGCAACTGATGGGGCTATTTTGTGTCCATCAGTGCTCAGGCCCGCGGGAGTGGCAATCAGAGGAGGTCGAACTCTTTACCCAGCTAGCCATTCAGCTCGGTTTTACCCTGGAGCAGGTCAGCCTGTTTGAGCAGCAGCGCCTCACCGCCAAGCGCGAGCAGCAGCTCAACGAAGTGACCGTAGCCATGCGGGACACCAGCGAACGCAGCGTTATTTTTGACACCGTTGTCACAGGGACCCGCAAAGCCCTCTCGACCGATCGCGTGATTGTTTACGCCTTTAACGAGGCTTGGGAAGGCACCATCGTCGCCGAATCAGTCGATAGCGCCTGGCCCGTTGCCTTAAATAGCCAGATTGCCGACCCCTGTTTTGCCAACGAATACGTGCAAAAGTATAAAAAGGGCCGGGTGCAGGCCACGCGGGATATCTATGATGCCGGTCTAACCTCGTGTCACATTGGTCAGCTGGCTGAGTTTGAGGTCAAAGCCAATCTGGTCGCCCCGATTTTGGTCGAAGACAAACTGCTGGGTCTGCTGGTGGCCCACCAGTGCTCCGGACCCCGCGACTGGCAAGAGGCCGATATTAATTTCTTTAGGCAAACCGCAATCCAGCTTGGCTTTGCACTGGAGCAAGCCGATCTGTTCAAACGTCAGCAACTCGCCGCTGAGCGCGAGCGGCAGCTAACTGCAATCACCCTACAAATGCGCGATACCAACGATCGCAATGTCATCTTTGACACTGCAGTCAGCGGGGCTCGCGCTGCGATCGCAACCGATCGCGTCGTGGTTTACAACTTTAATGAAGACTGGGAGGGCACCATCTTTGCTGAGTCAGTCGACAGCGCCTGGCCAGCGGCCTTAAACCGCCAGATTACCGACCCTTGCTTTGCCAATGAGTACGTTAAAAAGTATCAAAAAGGTCGTGTACAGGCGACCCCAGATATTTATAAGGCGGGTCTGACCGACTGCCACATCGGACAACTGGCTGAGTTTAAGGTCAAAGCTAATCTGGTCGCCCCCATTTTGGTCGAAAATCGGCTGCTGGGTCTGCTGGTAGCCCACGAGTGCAAAGGCCCTCGCGATTGGAACCAAACCGACATCGAGTTCTTTAGGAAACTAGCGGTGCAGCTTGGCTTTGCCCTGGAGCAGGGCGAAGCCCGTGCCGCCGCTGAGGCCCTCTCAGAAGAGCGCCGCCAGCGGCAAGAGGCCATGCAGCTGCAGCTCTTAAATCTGCTAGAAGACGTAGAAGGAGCCGCCAGCGGCGATCTGACCGTCCGCGCCGACGTCACCGTCGGAGAAATTGGCACGGTGGCTGACTTCTTTAATTCCATTGTTGAGAGTCTGCGACAGATTGTTACCCAGGTTAAGACCTCTGCCAGCCAGGTCAACACGGCCCTGGGCGACAACGAATCTGCAATTCGGGCCCTGGCGCAGGATGCCCTCACCCAGGCAGAGAAAACCACCCAGACCCTTGATTCGGTGGAGGCGATGACCCTGTCCATCACCCAGGTGGCCACCCAGGCCCAACAAGCGGCCAGCGTTGCCAAAACGGCTTCGACCACCGCCCAAGAAGGTGAGATCGCCATGGACTTAACCGTACAAAACATCCTCAACCTACGGGAGACGGTGGGTCAAACCGCTAAGAAAGTCAAACGACTGGGCGAGTCCTCCCAGCAAATTTCGAAAGTAGTCTCCTTGATTAACCAAATCGCCATGCAGACCAACCTCCTGGCTATCAACGCCGGGATCGAAGCCGCCAGGGCGGGCGAAGAAGGCCAGGGTTTTGCCGCAGTGGCCGAGGAAGTCGGTGAGCTGGCGGCTCGATCTTCGGCAGCGACCCAAGAGATTGAACAAATCGTTGAGAGCATTCAGCGGGAAACTAGCGATGTGGTCGAGGCCATTGAACAAAGCACCTCACAGGTGGTCGAGGGGACCCGCCGAGTCGAGGACTCTAAACAGAGCCTGACCAAGATTTTGGAGGTGTCTCGTCAAATCGACGAACTGGTGCAGGCGATCTCAGGGGCAACAGTTTCCCAGGCAGAAACCTCCACAGCCGTGGCTGAGTTGATGCAGCAAATCTCTGCGGTTTCCCAGCGGACTTCGGATTCGTCTCTGCAGGTGTCTGACGCCCTGCGATCAACCGTTGAAGTGGCCGAGGAGTTACAAACCTCGATGGCCACCTTTAAGGTAAGCGAGCCCGAAGCTTGACCTCATCAACCCATCCAGTCGATTAGCGCCCACCTACCTATCTACGGTCTCAGCCATGGCACACGATAAGGAACTTGAGATTAAGCTCCAGTTTCTCGACGAAGCGGAGGAATATCTAAACACCCTCGATCAGGCGTTGCTGGGCGTGGCTCAAAACGGGATCGATTTAGCCAAAATGAACAACGCCCTGCGGGCCGCCCACTCGATTAAGGGGGGGGCTGCCCTGATGGGCTATGCCACGTTGAGCGATCTCTCCCACCGCATAGAAGACTCCCTCAAGGTGCTCAGACTGCAGCGAGACGACATCGTCATCAGCGGAGCATTAGAAGGTCAACTGCTCACGGCGGTCGATACCCTTAAGCAAATTGTTGTTCGCGATCGCAATCAGCAACCCCCCGACGATGCCTGGCTGATGACCGCAGTTTTACCGGTCTTTGAGCAGCTTTACGACGAACTCGGAGAACCCTCAGCAGAAGACGCCTCCACCCTCCTGGCCACCGATGATGGGCAAGATATTTTGCCCATGCTCTTCCAAACCGAGGTAGAGGGTTGCTTAGATCGCCTGGAAGAGGCCATTCAAACTAATACAGCTAACCTCCGCGAGGAAGTCGAGATTTTATCTCAGGAACTCGGTGGCCTGGGCGAAATGCTGGAGTTAAAAGCCTTTAGTCAACTATGCCGCTCGACCGAAGGCGCGGTTAAAGCAGCAGCGGATGGCCCCCAAATCAAAGAGGTGGCCGAGGCGGCCCTACAGGCGTGGCGACAGTCCCAGGCCCTGGTCCTGACCAATAACGTAGCCGAGATTCCCAATCAGCTCAGCGACCTCAGTTTTGAAATCCCCGACGTCGGCGACGTCGCCGACCCCAGCTGGGACGACACCCCCGACTGGGAAGCACCGCTCACCGAAGATTGGGAGCCCACCTCCCCCCAACCAGAAGATATCTTTGCCCCTAAAGCCCAAAACATTGAGGCCCCGAATACCCAGGCCCCGAACACCGAAGTCTTTGCCACCGAGACCTATAACGCTGAAGCCCACAATGCCGAGGCTTATAACGAGGCTCATAGCACTGAAGCCCAGAACAACGGTGCCTTTACTAACACAGCCGCAAGCAACAATACCCCAAATAACAATGGGGCATCGTCGGCTCAAGCGGCTTCGGCAGGGACCGAGTTTCGGTTCTCTGAGGCCCCGACGACAGACCCCGCCGACACTGATCAAGATGCCACCGTCCGCGTATCGGTGCGCCAGCTGAATGAGCTGAATGATTTCTTTGGCGAACTCACCATTGAGCGCAATCGCTTAGAGTCAGAAGTCAAGCGCCTGCGCACCCTGGCGGGGGCCCTCAACAAGCGACTCAGGTCGCTCAACGAGTTTAACTCAGACCTCCGGGATGCCTATGACCAGGCGGCCACCAAGCCCGAACGCTCTTCCTTCTTACTGCCAGGAACCGCTTCAGAAAGCGCCGCCGCTGGTCCCTCATTCCTGGCCCAATATTCATCTAACGGCTTTGATGCCCTTGAGCTAGACCAGTACGATGAACGCCATTTGCCGGTCAGAGAGCAGATGGAAACCGTGGTGCGTCTCCAAGAAGTCGCAGATGACATCGAACTGAGCGTTGATAACGCCGAGCAAAGCACCCGTAACCTACAGCGCACCGCTCGACAGCTCCAGCGCAATCTCAATAAACTGAGGATGCGACCGCTCTCAGATGTGACGAATCGCTTCCCACGGGCGCTACGGGAGCTCTGCCTGGAATATGGTAAACAGGTTGAGCTTAAGCTAGAAGGCGATAACACCCTGATCGATCGCAATATCTTAGAATCGTTAAACGACCCGCTGATGCATATCCTGCGCAATGCCTTTGACCATGGCATCGAAGCACCGGATGTACGACGCGAAAAGGGTAAACCACAGCAGGGGCTGATCTCAATTAAGGCCACCCAGCGCAGCAACCGAACGCTGATTACGATTAAAGATGATGGCAGCGGCATTGCCTTGGATAAAATCAAGGAGCGGGCCATGGAGATGGGCCTGGACGAAAATCTCCTGGCGACCGCCAGCAAAGCCGATTTACTCTCCCTGATTTTTGAGCCCGGGTTTACCACTGCCAGCAACGTCACTGCCCTGTCGGGTCGAGGCGTGGGCATGGACGTCGTCCGTAATAATCTCAAACAGATTCGCGGCGACATCAGCGTATCAACCCAGGCTGGAGAAGGCACCACTTTCAACATTTCGGTCCCCTACACCCTCTCAATTTCTCGGGTGCTCCTGGCTGAGAGCAATCGCATGCCCCTGGCCTTACCCACTGACAACATCGAAGAGATTACGGTGGTGGCTCCCGCCGAGCGCTATCTGCAAAATGGCCATGAAATATTTACCTGGCGCGGACAGCCGATTCGTCTAATTAACCTGTCGAAATGGCTGGCCTTTAACTGCCCCCGCCAAATCGATAGCCTGGAAAATACCCCGAATGTCTCTGTACCCAGCGTTTTAGTCGTCAGCTACAACGAGCAGTATATCGGCCTGCAAATCGATCGCTCTTGGGGAGAGCAAGAAGTCGCCGTGCGACGAGTCGAAGGCAACGTTGGGCTCCCCTCTGGCTTTAACAACTGCACCATCCTAGGTGACGGTAAGGTTGTGCCTTTGGTCAACACCTCAGAGCTGCTACGGTGGATCATTAGCTGCGAGGGGTCCAATATCCAGTCGGCCCAACTGCTGTATGCCAACCCCTTACTATCGGGCTCTTTTGCAGGGCTCTCCCTACAGCCAACCGGGGGCCAAATTGAGACGCCGACGGTGATGATCATCGATGACTCGATCAATGTGCGTCGGCTCTTAGCCCTGACTCTCGAAAAACAGGGCTATCAGGTTGCCCAAGCTAAAGATGGCATTGATGCCATGGAGAAACTGGAGGCGGGTCTGGCGGTCAACGCCATTATCTGTGACGTCGAGATGCCGCGCCTAGACGGCTATGGGTTTCTCTCTCGACTGCGGGCCAAAGAGGCCTATGCTAATATTCCAGTCACTATGCTGACCTCCCGCTCTGGCGAAAAACATCGCCAACTCGCCATGACCCTGGGAGCCCACGCCTACTTCTCGAAACCCTATCGAGAGCAGGCACTGCTCAAAACCTTAGAAAATTCTATTCGCCCGGCCATGGCTAACTAGCCAGCCCCCAGGGCTCAAACAGCCCCCCTCAAGCTATGCCCCAACCCACCATCGCCATTACGGTTAAGCTGTTTGCCGCTTATCAAGAAGCTTATGGGCTGCCAGAGCTATCCCTGGAACTCCCGATGGGGACTCCGGTGTCAGCGGTGTGCGATCGCATGTGCATAGAGCACCCCAGCCTTGAGCAGTGGCGCGCCTTGACGCGATTTGGGATTAATCTACAGTTCGCCCCCTCAGATACCCCGTTGCAGGACGGGGATGAGGTCGTGCTGATTCCCCCTGTTAGCGGGGGTTAATACACCGGTCAATGTACCCGGTTAATACATCCGGCTAATACATTAAGATGACCGAATAGCAGTCACTTTGGACTGAATCTTGGTTGTGGGTGAGTTGTTGTTGTTGTTTGTATCAACCGCTTCTAAGGCAGTTTTTTTGGCTTGATTACTCACCCCAATCAGCTGTCGGTAGCTTTCTTCAAGTTGACGAAGCATGTCTTTTTGCTGATCAGTCAAATTGTCAAGGGCCTGCAATTTTCGATGCAGGGCCACCAGATGCGCCAGCGAACGCTGATTTTCTGAAATATATTGTCGAAATCGGGTGGACGGGTCCAACGATAGGACAGAGAGCTTTGCTTTTGGAAGCCATTGGGTGACTCGGCTGAGATATACCGCCAGACAGTTCGCCGCCGCCGCCACGGTTTGCGCATCTTCGTCAGTCCAGGTTTGCGCCTCACTATGACCCACCGCCACAATGCCAAACATAGAGCGATGGGCAATGGGGGCCACCACTAAACTTTTAGCCCTCGGGAGCAATACCTCACGCTGGCTTTGCTGATCAACATCAGGGATATGGATCAGCCGGGCCTGATCGAGCACCTGACCACTAACCCCATTGTGGGCCGAAACTAACCATCCCTTACATTCAGCCTCGCCCGCAACGGACAGCACACTATACTCTTGAGCGTTCTTTTTGAGCGCGATCGCAACCCCGCTCGCCCCAAACAAATCGTGCAGAATATCAGCCACATGCTGGACTAGATTGGCCGAGCGACTGTTACAAACCTCTGACACCTTTTGCAACGTCAAAAGCTGTGTCCAGCGACGCTGAGCAACCAGCTCCGACTGCTCTAGCTGAGCGAGCATATTACCGCTAATCTCGCTCACATGCTCACTCTGTCGCTCGTGGTTGCGAGTGGTCACCGGCTCATAAAAACCACCCATCACCTGGGACAACAGCAGCGAAATCCGCTCAGCCACCTGCTGATCATAGGACCAGATGCCATCAAATTTTCGGCCACCAGTTGAGCGGTCAATCCCCGACGTTTCTCGGGCAATTAGGGTCGCCCAAAAGTCTGAGGTATTGACCAGTAAAAACCACTCCTTGGCCAGCTCAGCGCTGGGGGACAGCTCAATAAACTCAACCCCCGGAATCGAAGGGGGTGGATAATCAGGAACCCCATATACATAGACACGGCGGCAAATTGCCCCAAGCCGCCCGTAGCGTCGCATCTGTTCGGGGAAATTTGAGAACTTTTGAAAACCTGCATAAAAGTCAACAGGGAGGCGATGTTGAATAATTTGGTCTTCGATCAGATGACTGATGGTGTTCATCATCGAAACCGTATTCACGCCGCGAATGTGCTTGTACTGATTAGCAATTGAACGAAATAGAGAAATGTCCATCATGGGGGCGTAACCACAACCAGTGGTCGGAGAAGCATAGAATATTTAGAACTCACCGTTTAATATAGACCAAAATCCAAAACCACCTTGTATGCAATCAGCCAATAATCCACTCGCCGATCATTAATTTGCCAAGTCTCAACCCACTAGCACAAAAACAGCTTCACACGAATTGGCGACCCACATACACGGTCAGATCTACCCAAGGTAAACGGATTCCCCACCTGAGACGTGCGCTTGAAACTTTCACCTTAAAAACGCCACCAACGCCTCTACCTTGTCCCAGGCTGCTCCGCTTTTCAAAATTTCTTTAGCCTTAGCGACGCCGTTAGCACAGGTCTCTTCAAAGGTCGAGCCCGTCACCTCGTCACCCACCTTAAGTGCCAGAGCAGCATTCAGGGCCACCACATCTTGTTGGGCCTGGGTGCCACACCCCTGAAGAACTTCACGCAGGATCGACACATTGTCTTTGAGTTCACCGCCGCGCAGGGCCGACACCGGGGCCGCTGCCACCCCAAACTGTCGCGGATCGAGCACTTTGGATACGACCTGACCGTCTTCTAGCACCGCCACGTCGGTTTCGGCTCCCAGCCCAACCTCATCCAACCCCTCGCGACCATGCAAGATCATCGCCTGGGGCATCCCCAGCTGGTTTAAGGCCTCGGCCATGGTCATCAGCACCGACGGGTCAAATACCCCAATCACTTGCCCTGTAGGCCGCAGAGGATTGACCAGCGGCCCCAGCAAGTTAAACACCGTACGAATTTGGAGGGTGCTGCGAATCGGAGCCACCGCTTTCATCGCCGGATGCCATCCCCGCGCAAATAGAAACGTCACCCCGACCTCTTTGAGAGCGGCCTTTGCCTGCTCTGGCGAAGCCGCCAGGTTAACCCCCAGCGCCTCAAGGACATCGGCGGAGCCCACCTTACTTGAGGCAGACCGATTGCCATGTTTGGCCACTGCCACCCCCGCCGCCGCCACCACAAAGGTCACCGCGGTCGAAATATTAAAAGTTGAGGCCCCGTCCCCCCCGGTACCACAGGTATCAATGCGGGGGTTAGGCAGCGACGCATCGGCATCGGTGCCCCCCAAAGATTGGCCTTGCAATACCCGGGCCATCCCCGCCAGCTCGTCGGCAGAAAATCCTTTGGACTGAAGCGCTGCCAAGATTGCCCCAGACATAATCGGATCGATCGACTCGGTCAGCCAGCCCCGCATCAGGGTCTCAGCTTGCTCAATCGACAGGGATTGCTGATCGATCAGCTGCTGCAAAAAGGTTGACCAGTTTTGCGGCGGGTTTTGGGGTGTAGGGGTTTCGCTCACGGCGTGGGTTTAGAGACGTCAATTTATCAAGCTACTACAGGAAGAATTAAAAATTAAAGGTTAAAAGTTAAAAGTTAAAGAACCGCGATCAGGTCACCACTATGCCTGCAACAACCTGGCAAGCGCCTGAAATAACTCTCTCCAAAACACTCTGGGCCGAGAACGTACTGCCTTTAAGGTCGGCAGCAGCGTCCAAAAGGAGATTAGGCTGGAACCTCAACCCGCTGGGTGCCCGCTAACCCAAAAGCGGCGTGTACCGTCTGCAAAGCTTCAACACCTTCTGCCTCAGACACGACACAGCTCACCTTGATCTCTGAGGTGGCGATCATTTGGATGTTGATTTGGCGTTCGGCGAGGGCCTCAAACATTTGAGCAGCGACGCCCGGCTGATGGATCATGCCAATGCCGACGACGCTGACCTTGGCAATATTTTTGTCAACAATAATCTCATCGCCCCCTAAGTCCGCCGAAACACTGTGGAGAACTTCCTGTGCTAGGTCGGCATTATCTTGGGCCACCGTAAATGCGATATCTCGCGTCTTTTTACCATTCAACAGTCGGCAACGCTGGGACTGGATAATCATATCAACGCTGATGCCGCGATCGGCCAACATCTGAAAGACCTTGGCGGCCATACCGGGCTGATCGAGCACGTGGCGAATAGCCAGGCGGGCCTGCCCCCGGTCAAGGGCAGCTCCGCGTACGGGTGGACCCGTCCGAGCAGCCCCATCTAGACGAGCGGGGGAGCTACTCACCTCAAAGGTTTGACACAGGGCAGAGATGGCGCGATCGCAATCCGCCTGGTTAATGGTGCAGCTTACCTTGACCTCAGACGTCGAGATCATTTGAATATTAACCCCGGCCTGGGCCAGGGTCGAAAATAACTGGGCGGCGACCCCCGGTCGGCCAATCATGCCAGCCCCAGCGATACCCACTTTGGCAATCTGCCGATCGACCATCACCTCAGCCACGTCCGTAGCCGCACTGGCGGCTCCTCTCAAGGCCGGTGCAATTGCCTCAGCCACCGCCTCGGCGCGATTGAGCAGTCCTTTCTCGACGGTAAAAGCAATGTCATTCGTGTTGCCCTCGTGAATCGACTGAATAATCAAATCCACATTTAAATCTTGTTGAGCAATCTCACCAAACAGCTGAGCTGCCACCCCAGGGCGATCGGGCACCCGCAACAGCGCCACCTTGGCCTGGTCAGTATCAAACTCGACAGCATCCACCGGATGGGCAATTTCGAGCCCCTCCAGCGGTCGAGGCTGCGGCACCGGAGAGGTCACCCGAGTCCCGGGCTGATCGCTCCAGCTTGAACGGACCACCAAGGTAATGCCATAGTTGCGGGCAATCTCCACCGCCCGTGGGTGCAGCACACTGGCCCCTAGACTGGCCAGCTCCAGCATTTCATCGCAAGTAATCTCGCTCATTAGCTGGGCCTCGGGCACCAGTCGGGGGTCAGTGGTTAAAATGCCGGGCACATCTGTATAAATCTCACAAAAATCAGCCTGTAGTGACGCCGCTAAAGCCACCGCCGAGGTGTCAGACCCCCCCCGACCCAGCGTGGTGATTTCTAAGTCAGATGTTTCGCTAATGCCCTGAAAGCCGGCAACCACGACCACCTGTCCCTCTGCGAGGTGACGCTTGACTCGCTCAGTCTTAATTTGCAAAATCCGGGCATGGGCATGGCGAGCTTCGGTGACGATGCCAACCTGTGCTCCAGTCAGTGAGATAGCAGCCTGCCCACTCTCCTGCAAAGCCATGCTTAGCAGGGCGATTGACACCTGCTCGCCCGTTGACAGCAGCATGTCCATTTCTCGGCGGCTGGGTCGGCTCGAAATGTCGTTGGCCAGCTTTACCAGGCCATCGGTGGTCTTCCCCATGGCAGACACCACCACCACCACCGCATTACCGGCAGCAGCCGTTTTGCGGACCCGTTCAGCCACTGCCTGTATACGCTCAACGGTTCCGACCGAAGTTCCACCATACTTTTGGACAATCAGCGCCATAGCCTTATTTCCAGAAATTCAACCCAGCTGAAGAAATTCAATCCAGCTTAATAAATTTATCAACCAAACCCTTGGAACAAACCAAGAAAACCTAGAAAATTCACGATTTTGCCCGTGCCTCCGATAGTCCACCTCCGATAGTCCATCACAAGATAATTCACCCCCGATATTGCGCCACCGATTACGGGCAAGCTGTGGCAATTCCCTGCGCTAAACGCTATTCGGAAACATTTACGCCCCACATAGATCTATATAAAATAAGGGACCACACTGTGGGTTTTGTAATGTTTGGTTAAAGTCAGCTTTATCGATTTCTTGACAAAATCAAGTCTTTACTAGATCGAATTAATTGTGCCAGGGCTCTGGATTAGGGCTCACTTTCTAGCTAAATCAGTGAATTCCGGGGGGTTACCCTGGCCTCAGAGATAGATATTCATCGATAATTTTTCGTAAATAGCTGACTTAGGCCTTTCAACCCAGGGGCGTGAGCGATAAGATTTGTCCAAAGGTACTTAATAATTGGTTACACGTCATGACAGCAGTCCTTCAAGGCCGACTTGCTTCGGCACCAACGGCAGCAAAGCAAGCGCAGCTTCATCACGTGGTCATCGTGGGGGGTGGTTTTGGTGGCCTCTATGCCGCTAAGGCTTTGGGTCGAGCCTCTGTAAAAGTGACGCTGATCGACAAGCGTAACTTTCACTTGTTCCAACCGCTTTTATATCAGGTGGCAACCGGCGGACTCTCGGCGGGCGATATTTCTTCGCCCCTGCGCTCAGTCCTCAGTAACCAAAAAAATGTCAAGGTGATCATGGGCGAGGTGGTCGAAATCGATCCCAAGCAGCAGCAGGTCCGTCTCAAGCGTGACGAGGTGATCCCCTTTGATAGCTTGATTGTGGCCACGGGCTCTAGCCACCACTACTTTGGCAACGACCACTGGTCTAGCATTGCCCCCGGCATGAAGACAATCGAAGATGCCCTTGAGGTCCGTCGCCGTATTTTTCTAGCGTTTGAAGCCGCTGAAAAGGAAACCGACCCGGAACGTCGTCAGGCATTACTCACTTTTATGGTGGTGGGCGGTGGCCCTACTGGCGTAGAGCTAGCCGGGGCCCTGGCTGAGTTGGCCTACGAAACGATCAAAGACGATTTCCGGGACATCGACCCCCGCGAAACCAAGATTCTTTTGCTCGAAGGGATGGATCGAGTCCTGCCACCTTACCCCTCTGAGCTATCTGCTGAAGCCAAGAAGTCACTCGAAAAGCTTGGGGTCGAGGTTCGCACTCAGTCGCTGGTAACCAATATTGACGGCGACACGGTCAGCATTAAGAGCGGCGACAGCATGACCACCATGCAAGCTTGTACAGTCCTTTGGGCAGCGGGCATCAAGGCGTCACCTCTGGGCAAAGCCATTGCCGAAAGCACTGGCGCTGAGCTAGATCGCATTGGTCGAGTGATTGTAGAGCCTGATCTGAGCGTACCGGGCTATCCAAACCTATTCATCGCAGGTGACCTGGCCCACTTTGCTCACCAGGGTGAAAAGCCCCTCCCGGGGACAGCCGCCGTGGCGATGCAGATGGGTAACTATCTGGCAAAGCGACTGAAGCGGCGTCTGGTCAATCAGGAAACCGATCAGTTTAAGTACAAAGACAACGGCAGTATGGCGGTGATTGGCCGCAATGAAGCGGTTGCTAATCTAAACTTTGCAAAACTCTCCGGTTTCCCCGCCTGGTTTATGTGGATCTTTATCCACATTTACTACCTGATTGAGTTTGATAGCAAACTCATGGTGATGCTGCAGTGGGGGCTAAACTACTTTACCCGCCAGCGGGGTGCCCGCTTGATCACTGGAGATGATTCTATTCCGGCCCTGTCTGAGCAAATCCTCAGCGAGATGGAAACAGAGACTGCACTAGTTGCGGTCTCTGACGAAAAAACGACCGTACAAGCCTAACGTCAAACCGGTTTAACCCTAAGTCATTGGCAGTAGGTAATCGGGCCGCACTGATAGTGCGGCCCTTTTTTTAGGTTCAGCCCTGCGATCGCGCCAGCGTTGACTTGTCAGTTCGAACCCAAATTACCCCATCTATTCACTCAGCCTCATTTCACCTTTATGTATAGACCTTATTTGGTGAATTATAGACTGGGATGCAGAAGCGGTCTGGGATCAATGCCATTAAATAGGGT
Organism: Cyanobacteria bacterium P01_G01_bin.38; assembly: GCA_039180385.1. Lineage (GTDB taxonomy): Bacteria > Cyanobacteriota > Cyanobacteriia > Phormidesmidales > Phormidesmidaceae > SIO4C1. The sequence goes on from JBCDDJ010000087.1 coordinate 13,987, forward strand.
TGTTGGCCAAATGGCCACGGATAGTTAAAGCGCTACTTGAGATTCCTTGTGGGTGCATTCCAGTCGTTACTCGATGAGGTTATCAAGCCTATGGCTACGACAATTCTGTATGACCCGATTACTAATCCAGATCCGACTGCACAAGGTTACTTAACCTACGGCCAATTGCCCCTCTCTCCACTGTTTATCGCTGAGTTTCCACCGGCTAATGTAGCCGATATCACCGACGTTTTCGAAGTGGATGAGCTTCCACAATCGACTAGTGCAAGTGGTGTCAACTTAGATACCAATGGCACCTTTTTTGACGGCCTGGTTGGGTATAACCCGGCGGCCTATTACCTCTCTAATGGGGCTACTAAAATCCCAACAGGCAACACCTTTGCGGCTAACAATAGTACTGGCTATGCCGGGTTTACCAACTACAGCATTGATATTGATTTAGAAAACATCGATCTTTCGAATTTAGATATCGAAGATTTTATAGGAGATGTAGAGCTCTCTGCCGTTAATTCTCAGTTCCCTAAACTCGATGCTGAAAAAGGGTTCACCCTGACCTTTGATTTAGAGATCAATGAAGAATTGAGTGACATTAATCGAGCTGGTTTTAGCCTGATTGTAATCAGCAATGATCGCACTAAAGGGATCGAGATTGGCTTTAAAGAGGAAGGAACCAATAGCGATCGCGTCTTTGCCCAAAATGCCAACCTCAATGCAACAAACACCGCAGGAGAAGACAGCTCTGCCTCTCTGGAAATTAAAAATACCAATCAATACAGTCTGACCTTTTCGGATAACGGTTACCAACTCAAAGCAAATAATACGCTCCTTTTACAAGGAGCGCTACGAGACTATAGTTTTGACCCGACCAATAGCGAGCCGCCCTTTCCAACCAGCGTTAACCCCTATGAAACGCCAAATTTTGTCTTTTTTGGGGACAACACCGACCAGGGCTATGCCGATCTTACCCTGGGCAGAATCAGCGTTGACGTTGAAGATACCAGCCCTCCGGTAGTGCCCCCGACCCCGCCCACATTTCAGCCTGCCCAGCCTGACTTTAATGATGACCAAAGAGCTGATTTGGTCTGGCGCAATGTTAAAACGGGCAGCAATATCCTCTGGTATATGGACGAAGCCACTGTCAAAGGCACCGCCTCACTCGGGTCTGTATCCGCTAATTGGCAGCTCGAGGGCATGGGTGACTTTGACAAAAATGGCACCTCAGACCTTGTCTGGCGCAATGTTGAAACGGGCAGCAACGTCCTCTGGTATATGAACGGGGCTCAGGTAACAGGCACGGCATCACTCGGGTCTGTGCGCAACAATTGGCATATCGAAGCCGTGGAGGATTTTGACAAAAACGGCAGCGCTGATCTAGTTTGGCGTAATTATGCCAACGGTCAAAACGTGCTCTGGTCTATGGACGGGACAACTGTAAAACGCACCGACTCACTGGGATCTGTCCCCAACCTAAATTGGCAAATTGAAGGGGCTGGCGATCTTGACGATGATGGGGACATAGAGCTGATCTGGCGGAACTATGCCAACGGTCAAAACCTCTTTTGGTCAATGGATGGGGCCAACATCGTGCAAACCGGCCTGATCGCCGAAGTAACTAGCCCCAACTGGCATATCGAAGGGATTGCTGATTACGATAACAACGGCACTGCGGATCTGGTCTGGCGGAACCAGGCCAATGGCAGTAACACACTGTGGAAAATGAACGGGTCAACAATAGAAGGCACCGCTTCCATTGGAACGGTTGCTGGCGCGGATTGGCAGATCGTCGTTGGCTAGGCATCAAGTGCTTGAAGCCCTGACGAATGCCGATTAAATGACCTAAAGCTTGGCCTTCGCTGAGCTTTTCTTGAGAGAGTTCGCTGATTTCGAAACGCTGGGTTTGGGGGCCTTCGTCTTTCGAGATTTGGAGCCTCCCGAAGGTGAATCTGTCTTTTTGACAGGCGCAATTTTGAGCGCCTGTCCGCAGATTTGCACGGTCTTTAGATGCTTTAAGACGGGCTGGGGCATGCCCTGGGGTAAATCTACGGTGCTAAAACGATCATAGAGTTTGATCCGGCCAATGTAGCGGCTTTCGAGATCGACTTCGTTTGCGATCGCACCCACAATATTCCCAGGCTTGACCCCGTGTTGCCGCCCCACCTCAATGCGGTATCGCTCCATCCCCGTTTCGACCGGCTCATCATCGGGGGTGGCTTTGCGGCGCTTTTTGTCCGCGGCCAGCTCCCGTTCACTGACCACCAAAGGCCGCTCACGCTGCACCAAAAACGCCAGCGCCGCTGCAATTTCGCTCAGCCCGGTCTCGTGATCCTGCTGGTAGCTGCCGATCAGGTCTTCAAAGAAACTCAGATCTTGGGCTTCGATGGTGTCGGTCATCAGCTGCTTAAACTGGGCCACGCGACGATCGACAATATCGGCCCGGCTGGGCACCTGCATCGCCTCAATCGGTTGCCGAGTCGCCCTTTCGATGGCCCGCAGCATCCGTTTTTCGCGGGGGGTGACAAACAAAATGGCGTTGCCAGTGCGGCCTGCCCGCCCGGTGCGGCCAATGCGATGAACATAGGTCTCGGTGTCGTAGGGCACGTCATAGTTGACCACGTGGGTGATGCGATCCACATCGAGCCCGCGAGCCGCCACATCGGTGGCTACCACAATATCTAAAGAGCCATTTTTAAGGCGGTCTACCGTTTTCTCTCGCTGGACTTGCTTAATATCCCCGCTGAGCATCGCACAAGAATACCCGCGGGCTTCTAGTTTTTCGGTGAGTTCGGCGGTGGCATTTTTGGTGCGCACAAACACCAGCATGGCCTCAAAGTCTTCGACCTCGAGAATGCGGGTAAGCGCATCGAGCTTGTGCAGACCGGCCACTTCCCAATATCGCTGGGTAATCGTCGAGACCGTCGCCGTTTTACTCTTGATGCGCACCTCGACCGGGTCTTGCAAATAGCGCTGGGCAATTTGCTTAATCGGCTTAGACATCGTGGCCGAAAACAGCGCTACCTGCCGCTGCTCCGGGGTTTGCTTCAAAATTGTTTCGACATCTTCTAAAAAGCCCATACGCAGCATTTCATCGGCTTCGTCGAGCACCACCGCCGACAGCTGCGAAAGGTCTAGCGTCTTGCGGCGCAGATGATCGAGGATGCGCCCCGGCGTCCCCACCACCGTATGGGCACCCCGGTTGAGCTGGCGCAGCTGCATACCCATGCTCTGACCGCCGTAGATCGGGATGATATGAAACCCTTTCAAAAAGCGGGCGTAGGTTTGTACAGCCTCTGCGACCTGTAGTGCCAACTCCCGAGTCGGGGTCAACACCAACAGTTGTGGCTTTCGCACACTTAAATCAAGACGGCTCAGCAGCGGTAGCGCAAAGGCTGCCGTCTTGCCGGTGCCGGTCTGAGCCTGACCCAGCAGATCGCGTCCCTCTAGAAGGGGGGGAATGCTCTCAGCCTGGATCGGAGAC
>JBCDDJ010000088.1:0-17458 GCA_039180385.1 Cyanobacteria bacterium P01_G01_bin.38
GAAAGGCGGCATAAGCAGTTTGCTGCTGTTGGCAAATATCCACAGCCTGCTGGGCGTTCTCAATGGCTTGGGTTAATCGATGCTGGGCTTGCTGCTGGGCTTCCAACTGGCTGGTTAGCTGCTGCCGTTGCTGTCGAATAGATTGAATTTGCTGTGCCTGCTGTGCTAACTCGGTCCGAGCTTCATTTAGGGCCACCAAGTCGATTTCGAGCTGATGTAACTGAGTTTGGCTAGCGGTAATCTCTGTTCGGATCGTGTCATGGCTTTGCTTTAGCTCGTCCCAGTTCTCGAGACGTTCTTCGTACTGGGCAATTTGGTCTTTGAGCCGTTGTACCTGGGCTTCGGCATATTTGCGCAAGCTGTTGGTTTGCTGATAGACCGCACGATATTCCTCGACCTTGAGGATGGTATCGAAAATGGGTTTGCGTTTGTCGGGGCTGAGCAAAAAGTCAGCGGTAAAGGTCCCCTGGGGAACCCCGATCGTATTAGCAAACAGCTCCCCCAGATCGGTGCCAGGGATGACGCCCAAGTGCTGACGTAGCCACGGCAGCACTTCGTCCTTGATGCGGGTATAGGGTAGGCGCTCGTTGAGTTGGGGATCAAATAGGGTGTAGCCCCGGTTGGTGCAGCGCTCAACCTCGTAGGTGCGACTATCGCGGTTAGAGACAAAAGCAACTCGGGCCTGGGCACTGCCGCTGCCATTACGAATCAGGTCTTCTTTGGTATAGCTACCCTGGTAGTTAAACAGCGCCCAGGCAATGGCTTCTAAAATACTGGTTTTGCCAGCCCCGTTTTCGCCACAGATAGCATTGGTGCCAGGCTGAAACTCCACATGCAGGTCGCTGTGGGTCTTAAAATTGTTGAGCGTTACCGACAGCAGATGCATAGGGCAGCCCAGGATAGGGGTCATCGCTAAACAAGTGTACTATTTTACCCCCCTACTTAAACCTTGGCCACATCCAGACTTGCCGTTTGCCATTAGGTCAAAACTCTAGTTTGCCAATATCAAAGTATCCAATGCCAAACTGAATGGGGTCTAGCTGCCTACAATGTGCCAAATGAAGGGGATTCTCACTGAGTCGAAATGGAGACGGCGACTAAAATCGGGGCGAACCAGTTGGCTAATGCAAAGGCTGCTGATCCTAAGAGCGCCGCCATCGAGACGTCATGGTTAAAGGTGAGCGTATCCCCAAGGGTGAGAAGAGAAAAAGGAGAGGATTGGGCCTGCATAAAAAGAGCCGTAGCACGTGGCTGACAAAATAGGGGTAGATAAATCTTGCTTGTGGGTTCCTGAGGAGGGGCTGGCCTTGAGGATCGGTTGAGTCGCGGGGGTTAGGGGCTTCCCAGGATTTGTCTCAGGCTTTTCCTCAGGATCTTTCTTTGGGGGGGGGACGGCGCAGCAGCGCGATCGGCCTGGGTGGCTAATGAGCGATCTGATTGTCGTGGGTCGTGGGTTTCTATAAACTGCCGTGCCCAAGCCTGAGCCCCGATGTTCTCACTTTTTAGCAATTTACGGGCCAGTTGCAGGGCTAACTTGTTCTGGCCGTTACCCATGTAGGCTTTTGCTAAAGAGGTTTGGGCGTAGTTGATGTTGGGATGCGTGGTTTCGACCCCGCGCATAAAGGCCTCCAGCGATTTGACGGCCTCTGGATATTTTTGGCGGCGAATGGCTTGAACACCGCAGTGCAGGAGCTTGTCAGCTTCTATCTGGCTGAGGGGGCGTGAGGTGGCTGAACGCATCGTCGTTTGAGGTGCTGCCAAGCGGGTGCTTGCCAACCGCTTATTAGATGGCTTTTGATTAGATGGCTCAAAGACAGGTTTAGGCAGGGCCACTGCGCCTGCAGACGAAACACTGGACGGGTTGCGAAGCTCAGGCAGAATTTTTTGAGCCCACGGTTGCACCTGGGGATGGGAGCTGGTGGCTAATTGACGGCATAGCTTAATAGCCTGGGGAAACTGGCCGCTTTCTCTATAAGCGCGAATCAGCCACATCCTGGCCTGATAATAGTCCTGAGACGGAGGACGTAGGTGCCCGTTACAGAGGCTTTCTAAGATTGCGATCGCGTCTGAAAACCGCCCTTGCGTGACAGCGTTAACCCCTGTCTGCAACGTTGCTGCTGCTGTAGACATGCTCAATATTTAAGAGAGTAAAAAGGCTGAACCAACAATGATGTGTAAAGAGACAAAAGCGTAGATGACCCTGAGCTATCCGTATGATGCCCGACTTTTGATGTGATCTATCAGACATTCAATTAGGTCGGGCGGGCAGAGCCACCTCCCAAAAAACTCGAAAATATTGTTTGATTTTGAGACGTCAAATGTTGATGTGACCCTGCGTATGAATATTTGATGGAATTACGGATAATTGTCGCTGCGATTGCGACGTTTTGCTACACTCCGTACCTTCCCATAGATACTATGTTTCCAAAAATACATAAACTTCTTGCACTGGATGTGCTCTCAGACACCAGCCTGCTCGATGTTATCTGCTGATTGATGGGGCAACAGCTGCAGGCATAGGAATGTGCTGGTTATGAGTTTTGGGTTTTAAGGTGATGCGGCTCGATGGATAGGTTGCCTATCGAGCATTCGCAAGGTGATAGGCCACATTCGAATGACTTAAAATTCAGCACTCAAAACTCAGAACTCATTGATGTCAGGTGCTTTCAATAATGGGGCAGATACTCTCATCCACAAAGTCACTATCCGTTGGAGCTGTCATCAAGGTTTCTAGCTGCGTTTTGAGAAGGCTCAGCTGCTCAATTTGCTCGTTGATTTGATGAATCTTGGCTTGGAATTTGTGCTTCACTTCATGACACGGCAGGTTGCCTTGATCGTGGATAGCAAGAATATCTCCAATTTCTTGCAAGCTGAGCCCAAGTTTTTGAGCCCGTTTGATAAAGGCCAAACGAGGTAAGACATCGGGAGAAAAGAGGCGAAATCCACCTTCAGTGCGTTTCGTGGCTTGAATCAGCCCTAGTTCTTCATAGTAGCGAATGGTTTTGACGGGCAGATGGCTCCGGTTTTTAATTTCACCGATACGGAGTAGCGTATCGGTGCTTGCCTGCGAAGATAAGGAACTCGAAGCGACCATGGCAGATGCTGTGTTTGAGGGAATCTTTTATTTAGGATAGCTTGACTCTCCTGTGCGCTGGAGCCTTATGCTTAAAATGTAATAGCCGCATCAAGCGGGACTGATCTGGGGCACGATCCTTCTTCCCTCGGCGGGGCTAGACTTGAGACTTGCCAAAGCACCCTACTGCGAAATTTGTGAAACGTCGATCTTTCTTAAAGGGACTGGGGGTTGGGGCCAGCGCAATTTTACTGACGCGGTGTGCGCATCGGGCTAAGATGCTCAAAGACCGATCCCTAAGAGCACTCGCACTCCAACATTTTATTAGTCAAGATGGCTTGCTTGAGGTCGATCTCATCGCAGCGCCCAGCGCTTATCCCATCGGTCGTCGCCAGGCCCAGTTGCTCACTTATAACGGGCAGGCTCCAGGGCCAATTCTCGAAGCCCGTGCAGGTGATACGATGCGGGTTCATTTCACCAATCAGCTCACCCAATCCACCAATCTCCATTTCCACGGTTTACACATTCCGCCGACAGGGACGGGGGATAACGTCTTTTTAGAGGTGCCACCGGGAGAGACCTGGACCTATGAGTTTGTCTTGCCACGCAACCATCCGGCAGGGCTGGCCTGGTATCATCCCCATTACCATGGCTTGGTGGCTGAGCAGGTGTATAGCGGGTTGGCTGGCCCTATTTTGATACGGGGTGATTTGGATGAGGTGCCCGAGGTCAAAGCCGCGGATGAGACTCTAATCGTGCTCAAAGATTTTGGCCTCACCCAAAGTGGGCAGGTAGCAACGCCCAATGCACTGTTTAAGCGATGGGGGCGTGAGGGCGATCTGTTGACCGTCAATGGCCAGCTCAGGCCCAATTATGGGCTGATAGCGGGGCAGCTCAAGCGGCTGCGGATCTTAAATGCAGCAACGTCCAAAATTTTCCGGCTGGCTCTGGGTGATCATGCTCTGCAAATTATTGCTACCGATGGTGGGACACTCCAGAAACCGATCAAAGTTGATGAGCTGGTTTTGGCTCCGGGGGAGCGGGTAGATGTCTTGGTGCAGGCTAACCAAAAGCCAGGGATTTATCCACTCTTGAGTTTGCCCTACGATCGCGGCATCGCCAAAATGATGGATAAGCCCTTAGAAACGGCGGTGTTAGCAGACTTTACCTATGATGGGACGGCTGAGGCTGAACCGATGCCACTGCCTGAGAAATTGATGTCTATTGCACCCTTGCCTGCTCCCTCTAAAATCCGTGAGTTTGTCCTAGATCACGGCATTGCCCCTGGCAGCGGTGCGCCATTTTTGATTAATGGCAAGACTTTTGACCACGGACGCATTGATACCCAGGTCAAACTAGGGACAGTCGAAGACTGGGTGCTGGTCAATAAAGCCAGCATGGATCATCCTTTTCATTTGCATACCAATGCCTTTCAGGTAATTGAGCGAAATGGAGAACCGGTTGTTGATTTAGCGTGGAAAGATACGGTCAACCTGAAAGCATATGAGACAGTCAAAATTCGAGTGCGATTTTCTGATTATGCAGGCAAGACGGTCTATCACTGTCATATTCTTGATCACGAAGATCAGGGTATGATGGGAACCATTGATATGCGGGCTTAGATCCTATTTCTAGCTTTCTTCTCTCACTAATACTTCTGACTCTTTCAGCAGATTGAGAAACTGTTCTTCTGTGAGTTGTGGAATTTTGAGTTTCTCTGCCCGCTGGAGTGTGTCGCTAGAGGTGTCACCCACTACGAGATAATCAGTATTCGCGCCGGAATGACTGTGTAATCGGCCCCCCACAGCTTGCAGCCTCTCTTTAATTTCAGCTGGAGTGATATCCTTGAAAATACCTGATATGGCAACGCTTTTGCCTTGAAGGGGATTGGGCTCAGCCGAGATCGCTTGATCACGGATATTGTCTTCGCTTGCGATCGCATCTTCAATCTCGTAAACAGTCTCGATCTCTTTTTCTGTTAGAGTGTCAGCAGAGGAGAGAGGGGTGTTTTGGACAGTTGCAGGTATATTAGTTGTTGTCTCAATGGCCGAGGTGTCAGCATTGAGGGTATCCTCATGGTGGGGTAAGGATGGTTTAGGCATTAGGGAGGGGGGCGCTACCTCTGATGGGATATCTGTGCTCTGAGTTTCTAGAGAGACGGCTTGCTCGGGGGCTGAGGGGTTGAGTTGCTCGGTTACAGCTGTGAGCTGAGCTTCTAAGGTGGCTGCCTTTTCCCATGCACGGTCCAGGGTGTTCTGTAGGGCTGCTTTTTCGGCAATCAAGGTTGCAATTTGCTGCTCTAGGGTATGGTTGGCCGCTGTGACTTTTTGGTGCTTGGCTTTTAGAGTGGTGTGCTCCTGTGCGATCGCATGAAGCTTCTGACTTGTCTGAGGACTCTGCGTCTGCTGGGTATTTTGGTGTGACGAGCGCTCTTTGCGGATTGCACCATAGCCAATCAGGATAGCAACCGCGCCAATACCACTCAGCAGTGTAGAACTTAAGATGCCCATGTTGGAGGCCCCCTTTGATGAAAAAATTAGTTCTTGCTAATCTCCAATTCAACTGATTTCTTGGCCATCTGTCAAAGTCTACGGACGAAAATGGTTATCAAAGTGGCTGTTCAAAGCCTTGTATAAAGCTGGCTAGCGATCGACAGACCCCATGATGACATCGCTGGTGCTGGGCTTCAAGATTTTCGGTAGGGCCACCCGATATCTGCTAGCAGGCCTGGTGAATGATTTTGAGGGATTCGCGCATTTCTTGCATGGCGAAAGCAGCTGTGGGCGGAGGGATGATGGGGACCCATGTTGACGATCATGGGTTCGGTGCGCGTTTCAAGTAGCGTCATGGTGCACCTCCAACTGTGTTCTCTTCTACGGTGATCATGCCAACGGGATCGCCGTCGGAAATTCACCATTTAAACAGAATGGAACCGTCTGTACGGACGGACGGATCTGATGAGCTGATACTTAGTGCTCAAAGGTGAAGATGTCGGGAAGATTGATCTGTTTAGATGAGCCTCTGTTTGGACGAGAGATTAAGGGGGCTTAGTCTGACAAGCCAATGTCCTCCGACAGGCCCAACATGATGTTTAGATTCTGCACAGCGGCTCCAGATGCGCCTTTGCCCAGGTTATCTAGGCGGGCGACCAGCAGGGCTTCTTGGGTATCGTCGTTGGCAAAGACAAAGAGCTGAACCTGGTTGGTGTCATTGGCAGCTTTAGCATCTAAAAAATTGCCGTTGCGTAAATAGGCGCTTTCTTTGAACGGGTAGACCCGGACAAAGTCTTCTCCTGCATAGTGCTGAGACAGGGCGTCGTGGAGTTGTTGCCCGGTGGGAGAATTTTCTAAACTCCAAAGGGGTAAGGGAATCTGCACCAGCATGCCCTTCTCAAAGGCTCCTACCGCAGGGACAAATAAAGGCGGATGGGCCAACCCTGAATATTTATGCATTTCTCTAACATGCTTATGGCCAAATTTAACACCGTAGATGCCATAGGGGTAGGTCGGTTCAGCACCAGGGGCAGCTTGTTGAGCCGCTTCATATTGCTCGATCAGTTTCCGTCCGCCGCCTGAGTAGCCAGAGATCGCATTGAGGGTAGTGGGTAGTGTGGCTGGTAAAAGACCAACTTTTATCAACGGATGTATACAAGCTAAAAAGCCAGTGGGATAGCAGCCCGGATTGCTCACTCGTGTGGCCGAGGCAATCTTGCTACGCTGGTCAGGCATCAGTTCTGGAAAACCATAGACCCAGTCTGTTGCTGTGCGGTGAGCAGAGCTGGCATCCAAGATCTTGACGGTAGGGCTGGCGATCAAACTCACTGCTTCGCGGGCAGCGTCATCGGGCAAACATAAGATGGCAACGTCCACAGCATTTAGGAGTTTTGCCCGTTCGCTAGTGTCCTTACGCTTGTCGGAGGCAATACTGATGAGATCTAAATCATCTCGCTTAGCGAGACGTTCATAGATTTGAAGCCCTGTGGTTCCGGCTTCTCCGTCAATAAAGACGGTTGGCTTGGTGGCCATAGCAGTTGCCCTCGATTACGCATGCCCAATCTTATTATGGATGGCATCCAGGAGGTAGGCCTGACTAAGTCACCCATTACCCACCACTCACGACCCTCTAACCTTTCCCTGCCCACGGCCTTCATGCATGAACCTCACCATCTGGCATTGTCGCCCCACCCAGGATGGCCCCTGCCAGGTTGGCGCTACTTAGCTCCGCTCGAGACAAAATTGCATCGGTTAAGTTAGCCCTCACCAAGTTAGTGCGGCCTAGATAAGCACCTGTCAAATCAGCACGTTTGAGATTGGCCTCGCTCAAATTAGTGCGACTGATATCAGCCCGCAGCAACCGCGCTCCGCTCAGGTCGACCTGAAACAACTGTGCCCCCGATAGTTTCACATCAGTGAGATTGACCTCGACTAAGTTGGCCCCGGTAAAATCAGTCCCGGTTAAGATGGCCCGCTGGCAGCGAGTGCGGTTTAATTGGGCATAACGCAGGTTAGCGCCGTCGAGCTGTGCGTCTGATAGGGATGCCCCGTCCAGATTTGCGCCGCTGAGGTTGGCCCCACGCAGATCAGCTGCTTTGAGAAAGGCTTCGCTGAGGTTAGCTCCGCTGAGATTGACATTGGCTAAATCGGCACCTTTTAGATTGGCCCCGCGCAAATCGACCTGGCTGAGGTTCGCGCCCCGCAAATTAGCCTGGTCGTTGCGCAGCTCCTGCCTGAGGTTCGCACCGCGCAGGCAGGCCCCCGTCAGGTTGGCGCCGCTGAGGTCGGCATTGCGTAAATCGGCATCGGCTAGATTTACGTCGAGTAAATCAGCCAGGGTCAGGTTCGCGCCGCGTAGATCGGCCCCCTGAAGGCTAGCACCGTGTAGATTGGCATCACTAAGATTGGTGTAAATCAGGGCCGCCTGATTAAGGTTGACGCCACTCAACTCGGCATGGCGCAAATTGGCTTTTTGAAAGTCTGCCCGACTGAGGTAGGCAAACATAAAATTGGCATTTTCCAGATCCGCTTTTGAAAAATTTGCCCCAATCAGGTCAGTTTTCTTAAGCTGTGCCCCGGTCAGCTGTAGGCCAACAAAGCTTCTTTTACCAGCCGCGTAACCTTGTAAGAGTTCTTTAGTATCCATAAGCGGCGGCAGATTGGTAAGGTGCTGACGAGAGCATCGGAGATATTGGGCTCTTTTTGACGGTGTTGCGAACCTTTCGTTTAGAGGGTTTACGCTTGGGTTTTGCTGGAGGATAGTAGCCTTTGATGGCGGTCGCGATCGCACTACTTACCTTTTCCGCCTCGGCCACATCTTCCAGGCAGTGGGCAATAATCACCAGCTTGCTCTCAAGATCGCTAAAATCGGGGCAATACTCAAAAATCTCTTTGAGTAAATCATCTAAAGTTCTAGTTTTGAGAGATGACCATTCTCGTGTGGAGTAACCAAAGGGGCCATAAAGCACTGAATGCAGTAAGATTTTAGCCCGCAGCGGGTTGCAATATTTGCTAATCTCGAGCCTGAGATCAAAGAGGTCAGTGCGATCTTTAATGACAGCTATCGGGAGCGGTGTGCTCGTTTGTGTTCGAGGAGTAGCGGCTCGGGCGATCGTGTTGTTCGGTGAAGTTGGCGGCAGAGGGGGCGAAAACTGAGTAGCCCCACTGGCCAATTCATCACTGTCGGATAAAGACAACAGATTGATTGAAGTTTTATCATCGTGGTGGTAGAGCGCTTTAAATTCTTTGAAGATGGTTTCTATAACAGGTTTATATTTGGTCTTACGATTAAGATGCTGGAGCAAATGGTGCAGGCGATATTTTAGATCTTGCTGTGTGGTTGCCAGCTGGGTAAGTTGTTGTACCAATATGGCGCTATCGACCTGGCTGAGTTGTTGCTCGTTTCTTTCCCAGGTGTTGTGACAGAGAAAGTACAGAACTTTTGTAATCCGTTTCCGATAGGGGGAACTGTCCAGGCGATCGGCGACTTGCTGATAGCAAGATGCGACCTCAGGCTCAGCTGTATCTACAGTTAAGGGCTGGGTTGAGGGTTCATTAAAGAGCGGTCGTAGCTTCTCTAAAAGGATGTCTGCAACCTTAGCATAGGCAGCTTTTCGATTGAGCGTTGCAACGATTTTATAAAGACTAGCCTTGCACTGTTCATAGGTAGGATTGCGCACCAACAGTGACTCAATTAAAGCGCTGAGGTCAAACTGTTGGAGGACGGCTGGGTCATTTTCCCACACGTTGTGGCAGACACTAAATATTAGCTTTTTGAGTCTTAAATGATTGTCATGCTGCTCAAGGGCTTGAACAATGCTGGTCATGCTTTGGGCAGCTCGAGTTTGGGGGGCTGCTTGGGGGGGCGCTTCAGAGAGACAAGTTGATTGAGATGTGAGATAAAGCTGGTAGGCTGGGACCGCTTCTTGAATATTCTTAAGCTTTAGGTCACCGAGAAAGCAAGCATTAAGCTCCAGGCGACTTTTGATCACATCGTAGACGGTTTGGGAGATGCAAACGCCAGTAGGATCACACGCTGCCTCGAGTCGTGCAGCAATATTGACGCCTGTACCCATGACATCGGCCTGGTTGATAAAGACATCGCCCAAGTGAACGCCGATGCGGTGGGTAAAATGGTCAGCGGTTTCATGCTCAGCAGAGAACTGTACAAAGGTTTTTTGGATTTCGAGGGCACATTCAACGGCCTGGACGGCGCTAAAGAAATACATCAGCAGCCCATCACCGGTCGATTTGAGGACTTGACCTTCGAAATATTGGCAAAGTTCGCTAATCAGATTCAGGTCCTGATGGATGACCCTGAGTGCGGTTTCTTCATTTTCAGACATGCGTGTACTAAAACCGACCGCATCGGTGACGACGATGGCGGCTAACATACGCTGACTTTGAGGGGACGGTAGAACGCCACTAACCATAAGAGCAAGGTGATAAATGCTACCTAAGGTTAGATTGCCCGGAGCTGGGTCAGATTCATCAGGAAAATGCTGTTCTCAGCCCTCAAAGAGGCTAATTTTACCGACTCTTTGCACAGATCTGTCAGGTGCGGAGAAACACGGAGAGAAAAGATTGTCGCAAGCGACTTGCAAGCCACAGAGTTCCGTAGATTAGCGGATTTCGAAGAAAAGTCTCTAACAGATCTTACGGTATGGCACAGGGAATATGGGGAATTTTTGACATAGCTTTCGGTATCTTGCTGCTGTATAGATCAAATGTTGTGTGAATATGTCACCGTTCTTCACGACTAAGCCTGTGGGGCAGGGCACTGGATTAGGGCTTTCGATCAGCTACCAGATTGTGGTGGAGCAGCACGGGGGCAATATTCACTGCCAGTCCGTGGTGGAGCAGGGCACTGAGTTTGTGATTGAGTTACCGCTTGTGCCCCAAGATCTGGCTCACAAGGCCTCAGCAGGTTTAGCAAAAATGGTGAGCATAATCGGGCCGAGTAAATAGTAATGGGCTTCGGTCAATAGGGCTGCTTGCTTACCTAGATTTTCTCTAGCGATTTGACTGTAAAAGCATAGATTGCCGGTTGGGATGAGTAGGGTGTTTTTGCCACTCAATTTTGATGGGGTGTAGTCAGCAAGGTAAAACAGTCCGCCCGGTTTGAGGACACGGTGGATTTCTGTGAGCACGGCGGCTGGGTCAGGATAGTGTAAAAAGCTAATGGTACAGAAAACCGCATCAAATTGATTATCACGGAGCGGGAGCTGGTCAGTGGCTCCTTGGACATAGCTCAGTCGATCTGGAGTGGTAGTTTTTTGCTGGGCCTGTTGCAGCATCTCTGGGGAAAAATCTAGCCCTGTGCCGGTGATCTGCGGATATTGTTTGGCAATGCGGTTAAGTAATTTGCCAGTCCCGCAGCCTAGATCCAGAATATGGGCCGTCTCAGGGAGCCAGATGTATTCAAGCAGTCGCTGGTGGATGGCTTGGTAAAACACTGATGGTAATAGCCAATCGTAAGTCGATGCCCAGCGGTTGAAAAGATTTAGCTTAATGGATTGGCTCATGGGAAGCGGGAGGGGGGAGTTTTGAGTGCTTAGTTTTAAGGTAACGTTGAAAATGCTTCCCGCCGAGTTATCGCTCTCAAAGTAAGTGAAGTCAGGATGCTGACTTCAAGGAGTCAACCTAACTTTTCGTGTCGGCAAGTGCACCTCTGGCCATAGCAGCGATCGCACTATCCGTTGCTTTTGGCAGCTGATAATACTTTCCCCCAGCCTGCTTTGCCATCTCTTTACCAAAGCCGGTGGACACAAATTTACGCTCGGTGTCGATGATTAAAAGCTGAAACCCTGTGGCGCGAATACGTGCGGCGATGTCAAGCAGTTCTGCTTTGATATCGGGCTTTTCATCGGGCTCCATCGGCTCCCCTAGAGAGCGGGCGAGGGGGACATTGCCGCGACCGTCGGTGATGGCGACGATGGCGACATTGCCGATATCACCGGATTGTTGAGCATTGGTGCCGACCCGCACGGCCTGGGTGAGACCGTGGGCCAGGGGAGAGCCACCACCACAGGGCATGCGCTCCAGGCGGCGACGGGCGGAGGTGATAGACCGAGTCGGGGGCAGCAACACCTCAGCGGCTTCACCCCGAAAAGGAATCAGGGCAACCTGGTCACGTTTTTGGTAAGCGTCGGTGAGCAGGCTTAGGACCGCGCCCTTGGCCGACTGCATCCGGTTCAGGGCCATAGAGCCCGAGGCATCGACGACGAAGATGATCAGTGAACCGGCTTTACGGGCCAGCCGCTTGGCACGAATATCGCCCTGCTCAACAATCACTTTGCGGTCGGGCTGGCGAGCGCGGCGGGCTTTTTGGTAAGGGGCTGCGGCGCGCAGGGTGGCATCGACGGCTATGCGTCGCACGGGTCCCTGGGGCATAAAGGGTTTGATATAGCGACCGCGTTCTTCCGAAATCACGACGCTCTGGCTACCGGACTTGCCCTGACGGCCCAGGGTCTGGGCAAACAGCATCAGCGACGGGTCGAGCATCACCCCCTCGGGGTCAAAGACAAATTCTTCAGGAATGCTGGGGGGCGAATCGTCCGGCTCTTCGGGGTCGTCTTCATCCTCATCCGAGTCGTCATCGTCTGACTCGTCCTGGGTTTCTTCGTCTTGCTCTTGCTCGTTTTGAGGCGGCGGCGGCGGTGGGGGTTGCTCATCCTCGGGTGGAGGTGGATCCATCAAAAGAGAACGGGGAACAATCACCAGTTCAACAGCGCGGCGCAGATCGTCGGCGTTGACCTCGGTGCGACCGTCGAGGGCGGCACTGGCCTTGGCGACTCGGACAGCAAACAGCTCAGCGCGGTGGCCCTGAACGCCACCGCGTAAGGCTTCGGTGACTAAATACTGGATTTGGTCATGGGTGATGGTGACGTCTTTGAGCCACTCACGGGCCAGAATGATCTGGGTTTTGAGGGAGTCGATTTCGTCGGTATACTGGGTCAGAAAGACTTTGGGATCGTTGGCGTATTCAGTGGCTTGCTCAACGGCCTGGACGCGGTCGTCGAGGGTGAGACCGGCGTCGGCGGAGAGTGCGATCGCAATCCGATCCAACAGATGATCCCGCAGTGGCCCCTCTTCCGGATTGTAGGTCGCGATCAATAGCGGCTTGCAAGGATGCTGAAAGCTAATCCCTTCGCGTTCAATTTGGTTGCGACCCTCGGTCAGGTTCGAGAGCAGCAGGTTGCTAATCTGGTCGTCAAGCAGATTAATTTCATCAATGTAGAGTACGCCACGGTGGGCTTCGGCCAGCAGTCCAGGTTGGAAAACGGTTTCCCCGGTCTGGATAGATTTGGCGACATCCACAGAGCCCAGTAGCCGGTCCTCGGTGACCCCCAGTGGGATTTGGATGAAGGGGGCTGGGATGACCTTGGTCGGCAACTCAGAGATATCTTGCGATGCTGCACCCAATCTTTCCAGGGTTTCGTCGTCCCAATTGCGCGGCTGGGTCGGGTCACAATTGCAGCAAGACCCATCAATAACTTCAATGGGGGGCAACAGCTGATGGAGGGCTCTAGCCAACACAGACTTGGCGGTGCCCCGGCGACCGGCGATCACAACGCCGCCCAGGCCAGGGTCAACGGCGGCGAGCAGCAAAGCCAGTTTGATCGCCTCCTGTCCGACGACCGCCATCAGCGGAAAAGTAGTGGGGATATCTGCAACCAGAGTTGGCATTTGTACCTATAAATCGCTTGTTTTCAGCTTATCACCGTCGTTGTTTAGATGGTCAATATTGCAAGACTTCAAAGTGTTCGCTATGGGACACAGCATTTTGGGGAAGGGTGGTTAGTATGTAGAAAAATTGTTGTGAAGGGATGCCCCAAGTTAAGCATGCGACGACTTGTAAATTGCTGGCCTATAAGGGGCAATACAAGACTTGCCATATTGGCATACCCCAGGCTGAGGGCAAACGGATCGCGGTAGCCGTCGATGGTCGCTATTTTAGATTTTTTCGCCGATTTGACACGGCTCAACAGGTGATGGCTGTCGCTGAGAGACTGGCTCAGCGAGGTAGTGATTTTGCGCTCACCGAAAGCTTCAAGGACAATAAGAAGGGGTACAGGGTGTGGCTTTATACCCCGAATGTTGAAAATGTGACGACCGAAGCCCTGGACGGGCCGTTACGACTCCCTGTCTACGGGCCGTCCCCCTGCTTTATGATTTTTGATCAGGCGCACTATCGTCCCTGTTATATCAAGGTGCCGGATCTCCCTCAGCCCAGGGTGGCTATTTACTACGACAAAAGGTTTTATAGCGTTTGTGGCAAAGGCTTGAGTGCAGTATCGGCATTAGAACTCGGCCAAAAACTGGTGGGTCGGGGCGATGAAGTTGCGATCGCATCAACCGACCAAACCTATGTTGTTTGTCTGTGGGAGCCGGAGGCGATCCCGTATCAGCCACCCAAAACTTAAACCTTGTCTACATTCGGACCTATAGTTTGCCCTATGGGAATTGTCCAATCTGTTTGCCTGCGGGCACAACCTCAAGTTTTCGAACTGGATATGGGTTAGCGTCGACCTGGCAAGATGGGTTGCTCAACGGCTTCGCGGAAGCGTTCAACACTTTCATCAAAGTCGATGGGCAAGACAGCGACCACGTTCTCGTGGGGCCGAGGAATAATGATCCAGGTTTCGAGGACACCGCCTGGGCAATTTTGGGCGGCTTCTACACCGGCTTCCATGGCAGCTTTGACCTCAGAAACGTCGCCCCGAATGTTGATGCAAAACCGAGCACTCCCCGCTCTAATGTAGTTAACTAACGTGACGCGACCGGCTTTGACCATTGCATCTGCTGCGGCCAGCACGGGGGGAAACCCTTTTGTTTCGAGCGAACCAACTGCCTCTGGCATTCACGTTCTCCTTATTGACAGGACTCAATCCTGATAACTCTAAGACCTCTATTGTATAGGGAGAGGGCAATTAAACTCTAAACGGTTCTGACTTTTCATCAAAGTGCAGGGGCAAAACGGTTTCGATATTTTCAGTCGGGTGCGGCACGATGTAATGAGAGGTGGCTTCGCCATTACAAGGGGAATTGTTGGCCACTTTTAAACCAGCCTCCACGGCTCGCTTAACTTCAGCGACGGGGCCTCTGACGACCACAAACTGGTGGCCGCTGTCAGCCTGATTAATGCCTAAGAGTGAGACCCGCCCCGCTTTAACCATCGCATCTGCCGCTCCCAACGAGGCCGGATATCCATGGGTTTCAATAACACCGACGGCATAGAGCATGGAGAATTCTTTAGTGATAACGGCAAATTTAACTATATAACGTGAGCGGAGCGGTGGGTAGTAGGTGGTGGGCTTCGGCCTACCCAGTCTTCAAACCTTAATAGCACTGGGTTCATCTACTGCGGCGATGATTCGCTGACAGCCCGACTCTGGATAGGCCCAATCGCAGTAGTATTCTTTCGGATTACCCCAGCAAAGACTCAGGTATAGTTCGCTGCGGGTGCCGCTGACTTCGGCCCATTCTGCGGTGAGAATGGTTTTGTTGACGCGTTCTAGGGTGGTTAGCCGGGGAGAATGCCCTGCAATCCATAATTTCATGCCATCAATCGAGGTGCGCCAAAAGTCGATAACGGCGGCTTTAGCGGCCATCAGGGCAGCTTTGTCTGCCGGGATGGCGGTGAGTTGGGGGTGCATTTCCGGGAAACGAATGGTGCGATCGCGAAAAGTACACTGATGCCAGATGATACCCGAAACATTATGTTCTCGCTGGTACTGGTGAATTTGTTCGCGAAAGTCTTGGAAGACAAAAACTTTACTGAGTTTATTAGCCCCCAAGGCTTTTGAAATGACCGGATTTTCTAGCCGCTCGTCCGTGGATAAAAGTACCCGCTCCCCTCGCCATGTGGCTCTCAGTTCTTGATCGAGGATGTCAAGCAGCTGTTCGGTGGTGTAGGTCATTACTCCACAGGGCATTTGGGGACAGGGCATTGAGTTGATTTCATTCTACCAAGAGGTTTTGGCTCTGCCAGTAGAATTCTTGAATTTGCAATCGGTCAACAGCAGCCAGCAACCCATCTCAGAGTTTGGCCAGATGATCTATCAGCAAATCATAGACGGCGTCGGCATCAACGGATTCAACGACGTGGGCATTCATCGGGGTGCTTGGTTTCGGCCACCAGTCGACGATAGTGCGCCCGATCGTATGTTGGCCGATGGTTTCGATGACGACGTGGGCGGTCCGACGGACAAATAAATCTGGCCTGAGCAGGTAGGCCATCACGCAGGGATCGTGGAGGGGGGCACCAGCTATGCCGTAGCGTTCGATGTCTGGCTGGCCGTAGTGGGTCAGGAGGTCGGCAGCGGCAGTGGCCACGGGCGTTCCGATCTGGCGGAGGGTGCTAAGACGCTGGGGGGTGGTGAGCACCTGATGGGTGGTATCCAGGGTGATCAGCGTGGTGGGAATGCCTGCGTCAAACACGACCTGGGCAGCATGGGGGTCGACATAAATATTGAACTCGGCGGAGGGGGTGACGTTGCCGTGGGTGATGGCTCCGCCCATGGCGACGATTTCAGCAACGTTTTGGGCAATTTGGGGGGCTTTGATCAGCGCGATCGCAACATTGGTCAGGGGGCCTAACGTGGCCAAGGTGATGGGGGCCGTGGCGGTTAGAAGAGTTTCAATTAAGAAATCGACGCCGTGCTGGGGCTGAGGAGCTTGGCTTGGCTCGGGTAGGGGTGTTCCCTGGAGGCCGGTGGCCCCGTGAATTTCGGTGGCAGTGTGTAGCGCCCGAACCATGGGGCGAGGGCAGCCCGCATAGACGGGGACCGTAGGTTTGCCTGCCAGTTTACAGATTTTTAAGGCATTGGCTGTGGTGAACTCTAAGGGCACATTGCCTGCAACAGTTGTAATGCCAACTATGTTGAAAGTTTTGGGGGAGGCTAAGGCAATGAGGAGTGCGATCGCATCGTCAACGCCCGGATCGCAGTCAATAATCAAAGGACGTGGCATCATTGAGCCCAGATAGTTAGCTCGTATAGTCTGAATAGTGACGATTCATAAAGCTTACGCTGGCTTAGCATATGAGATTTCAAGATAAGCTAGCGTAGGACTGGACTGATCGCGTTACCCAGATTATTATTGCTCAGATTTGCGATTACACCCCCTGCCCCATCTTTAAAACCTATGCACTGGTTTGTTCTAACTCGGAAACACTCGACGATCGGGTTGACCTTGGGACTGCTGGTTATCTTGACCAGTTGTGAAGGTAGCCAACTCGGTGACTCCTTAAAGCGAACCCTGGAAGCAGATCCACAAATCGAAGCGAACTCGGAAGCGGACGACAATCCGAGCGCCCGTACCCCTGGTACGGCAGAGCCATCCCTGGCAGAACAAGTGTCTGGCCCAGAACCTGGACAGGATGAATTTATTGGTCCCACAGTTCCCCAAGGTGCGACATGGGAGGGGGCTAGCGAGTCGCCTAGTCAAGAGACGGCAGGCTATGGAGATATTGATCAGGCCCCAGAGGAGCTCCAGCCCTATCTCCAAGATATGCTCTCACTTGAAGTGCTAGACATCAGAGATCGATCAGCAGAGGCCAGTACCAGTACCCCCCAGACGAGCTCGGCTGTCAAAGACTTTGGACCTAATCAAATTCTGACTCGACGCGGGTTTGCCCGGTGGTTGTTTGCGACGAACAATCGGTTTTACCAAGACCAAAGTGCCAAAAAAATTCGGGCTGCCGTGGACAGTAGCCAACCCGTCTTTCAAGATGTGCCCGCCTCAGATCCAGATTTTGGTGCCATTCAAGGGTTAGCTGAGGCGGGGATTATCCCCAGCCCGTTGACTGGGAGCTCCACCGTTGTCACCTTTCGCCCCGATGCGCCGCTGACCCGCAAGGATCTGATCCTGTGGAAGGTGCCGCTGGATA
>JBCDDJ010000089.1:0-17415 GCA_039180385.1 Cyanobacteria bacterium P01_G01_bin.38
CCGTGGTCGCTTTACCTCGCGAAAGCCACAGCCAGAGACCGGCTAACCCGATCGGAATCAAAAAGAGCCAACGCCAAGGAGCAAAGACCTCGCCAGCTTCTTCATCAGCGACGGTGCCCAAAGCCTCGGCGGCGGCATCAGGGGTGGTTTGCTCAGCCGCATCGCCTAACTGACCCGCCGTGTCAACCGCAGCGTCCTTAGCGTCACCAGCGGCACCTGCCGCATCATTAAGGGCATTACCCGCGGCGTCCTTAGCCTCGTTAGCCGCCTCTCCAATAGCATTTGCTGTCTCGCCAGCTGTATTGGAGGCTGACTGCACAGCATTCGAAACGCTGGGGAGGCTCCCTAGACCATCACCTGCAACCGATTGCACAGCGGCTTGACCGGGGTCTGCCGTGGCGTATCCCAAAAAGGCAGAGACTGCGGGGGAAGCCTCCCCTTTATAGACATAGGAAAAAGGCTGGGAAAAAGGATAACGCGGATCGCTCGGTAGCGTCTGGTGCATCTCTAACACACGAATCCCCGACACACCTTCTAATTCAGAGACCAGCATGTAGCCAATACCCGTGTTGCCCAGGGCCTCTGCCAAAGCTGTATTGCTATCTTCACTCAGCTGGTTAGTATTCGCGCCGGTCTCAAACGGAGCCGCCTTAAAGACAGGGTAACTGGCTAATGATTTCCGGGTATCACTCGTATCAGGGCGATCCACAAAGGTCAGACTCCCTGTGCCACCCACCTCAGCCCAATCCGTAATTTCACCCCGAAACATACCAGCAAACTGCTCCCCCCCAAGGAAACCGCTGAAAGTATTATTCGCACCCACAACGACCGCAATTTTGACCCGATGAATCGTCTCTGCCACCAGTTCTTGGGCTTCTTCTTCTGGGGTCAGCGGTCGGCTGATGGCAGCCAAATCGGCATTGCCTGCTAAAACATCTTGAATAGCAGCATCCGCGCCAACGGGGTTGACCTCCACAGCGGTGCCCGAAAAATCGCCTTCAAATTTTTGTTTGAGCGCCTCGCTGATCACGGTCATGCTGTCAGCACCGCTGCTGATCTTGAGCTGGGTGCCATCGGGCACTGTTTCAGGTAGGGTAAACGTTGCAGCAGACAGCTGGGCCTGGGCTGACCCCGGCTTAAGCAGCGCCGGGGTCCCCACAGTAGTTGCGATCGCAACCGCCAGGGCGAGTGAAGCATATGATTTATTCTTAAGCATATTTTGAAAAACCTCTAATCAATATAAATGGGGGTTAACGTGCAGGGAGCGGCGACAAGCAGAGGTGGACTGCCCCCTTTAGGGGAATAAACGCCGACATTTAGGGAAAGCCTCTAAAGTTCTGCCCTAAAGGTCAAAAATCGAGCATAACGTTAACTTCCTCATTTCAAACAGTAGTGTGCTTAATCAAAACTAGACAGAAAGTTCAAGTTTTTTTTATTCAAGTGTTCTTGATACGTGAAATCTGGGTTATCTAAGGGTAGCGTCTTGACAAAGGGGATACGTTTAGAGCAAATATCAACGTAAAGCCTTGCCTCAAAGGATGATTAACACTCATGGGCTACGGGTAGCACTGCCTGATTTGAGGGTTTTGGTGCAAAAAATCAGCGTTTTGTGAGATACGAGCCCGTATCTTTAGAAACCCTTATTGCCGTAACTACGTCGACTCAACTTATAGTTAAGGGGCAACAGGGGCACTGATGTGTGAGCTGTTATGTGAACAGTTATGAAATTGGCAGTTATGAAATTGGGTAGCACTGCATGAATTCTGATGCTTTTCCTATGGCGACGGTTAATGACTTCAACTCGTTATCTGCTGAAAATTCTATAGAGGAAGAAAACGCAGTTTCGTTAGAGCAAGTGGGTCTGGACGATACCGCTGATTTGGAAAGTCCTGACACCTTAGTAGAGCCGGAAATTGCCTCTTTAGATCCTGAGCTTGATATCAAGAAAAGGGAAGGTAACCCTAACTTACAAGTTCGCTTTAAGAGCGAACGAGGGCGGCTGCTGCTGATGTTGCCGCCCGACCCTGATAACAGTCGTAATCCAGTTGACTGGGAGGATTTGCGCCAGCAGCTACGCCATCGACTCAGCTCTAGCGAACGATTTTTTGAACCCAATACCACCGTCCATCTGATCGCCCGAGATCGGCTACTCGACAGTCGCCAAATTCAAGAAATCGATGAGGTCTTGAGCGAAGCTCGGCTAAAAATTAAGCGGATCTATACCAAACGGCGTCAGACGGCAGTCGCAGCCGCCACAGCAGGTTACTCGGTTGAGCAACAAACGATGCTGACCCACCTACAAGACCCCGGCGAAGGCAAGGCCCTAGAGGAACCGCTCTATCTACAATCAACCCTGCGCTCTGGGGTTGAAGTGCGCCATTCGGGGTCGGTGATCATTTTGGGCGATGCTAACCCCGGCAGCTCAATTGTGGCCGAGGGCGACATCTTTGTCTGGGGTCGCCTACGGGGGGTCGCCCATGCAGGCTCTAGCGGCAACCCCAAAAGTCGGATTATGGCACTGCATATGCAACCTACCCAGCTACGCATTGCCGACAAGGTGGCGAGAGCCCCTGAAAAACCCCCCGAACAAAATCAGGCAGAGGTGGCCTATATTGGCCCTGACGGTATTTGCATTGCGATCGCGTCGGATTTTGCTCATGTTTACCTGAATGAGCCCACAACGTGAGAACATTGCTGATCAGCACAGCGCTGCTAAGTACTGTTTGAGTACGCCTCTATTAGTGAACGCCTACATCTACTATGAATCGTGTGATAGTCGTGACCTCCGGTAAGGGGGGTGTTGGGAAAACTACTTGTTCTGCAAACCTTGGTATGGCGCTGGCCCAGGCCGGTAAACGGGTAGTCGTGATCGATGCCGATTTTGGTCTGAGAAACCTGGATCTGCTGCTCGGATTAGAAAATCGGATTGTCTACACCGCCATTGACGTCCTAGCCGGGGAGTGTCGACTAGATCAGGCCCTGGTTAAAGACAAGCGACAGCCCAACCTGGCCCTG
The DNA here is from genome assembly GCA_039180385.1 of Cyanobacteria bacterium P01_G01_bin.38. Taxonomy (GTDB): domain Bacteria; phylum Cyanobacteriota; class Cyanobacteriia; order Phormidesmidales; family Phormidesmidaceae; genus SIO4C1. Next base: position 3,016 of record JBCDDJ010000089.1, read on the forward strand.
CTCCCCGCTGCCCAAAATCGTTCAAAAGAAGCGATTACCCCCGAGCAGATGAAAAAACTGGTGCACGCCCTGAGCAAAGCCTATAACTTTGTTATTATCGACTGCCCTGCCGGGATCGAAATGGGGTTTCGAAACGCCATCTCTGCGGCCAAAGAGGCAATTGTCGTCACTACCCCCGAAATCTCTGCCGTACGTGACGCTGACCGGGTAATTGGGCTGCTTGAGGCCAACGACGTCAAAGCCGCCCGGCTGATCATCAATCGCCTCAAACCCGCCATGGTCGAAGCCGACCAGATGATGTCGGTCAAAGATGTCCAAGATATTCTCTCAATCCCTCTGCTGGGGGTGATCCCAGATGATGAACAGGTGGTTGTATCTACGAACAAAGGGGAACCCTTGATCCTGGAGGAACATCTATCCAAAGCAGGGGTTGCGTTTTCTAATATTGCTAGGCGGTTACAGGGCGAAAAAGTGCCTCTCATGGATCTCAGCGTTCCACAAGACACCTTTTTTACGCGCATTCGTAAGTTATTCGGAGGTGCTTAGTGGCGATGACAATACCCATGCTGAGTGAACTTCTGGATAAATTATTTGGTCCCCGTGAGCCTAGCCGAGATACTGTTAAGCAGAGGTTGAAACTAGTGCTGGCCCACGATCGATCGGATCTTGATCCCCAAACCCTAGAAAAAATGCGGCAGGAAATCCTGCAGGTGGTTTCTCGCTACGTCGAAATTGACTTCGACAGCCTTGAGTTTTCCCTAGAAACCGACCAGCGGATGACCGCCCTGATCGCCAATCTGCCGATCCGCCGCATCTACAAAGCCCAAGACCTAGAAGCCGATAGCCCGGTCGAAGAAGCTGAAATTTTAGAACTCAACCTCGACATGGACTTGCCAGACGAGCCGGTTGAGACCGTTGAGGAATCTTCTTCAACCGCAGATATTCCGATTGAGTAGGGTAGTGAGTGGGTGAGTCGGTGAGTGGTGGAACCCATCTGCCTCAATTCTCTCATCGCCGCGTCCCCGCGTCTCCGCGTACTGCCTCCTCTGGTCTCCCTGACCGATACTGGCGAATGTATTCATAGATTGCGATGGCGGCAGCCGTCTGCACGTTGAGCGACTCTACCTGCCCATATTGGGGAATGGTAACGGCGCGATCACACAGCCCTAATAAATCAGCAGAGATCCCCGTCAGCTCCCGCCCTAAAAGCAACACAGTCTTTTCAACAAACATCTGCTCAGCTAGCGGCTGAGCAGATGGATGGGTCGTCAATGCGACCGCCTCATACCCAGCCTGCTTTTGATCAGCTAACCAGGCCGACAGCTGATCCACAGAGCACGCCGTCATCGCCTGCCAACGGTGTGCCGATGCAGACAGCTTCCGAAACGCCCAATTTTCTCCAACCGCCAGATCAGACACCACCAGCTGCGTCACGCCAAACCCCTCACAAGTGCGACACAGCCCCCCCAAATTCATCGGATTTTCCACCAACGACGCACAAACAATCAACTCGTGAGATGGCTTTACAGTCATCGTTATCTTGCCAAAATCAAACCATGCGGCGACTCATGCTTTAACCCACCAACCGCCCTTACCCAAACACACAGTCAGCATACCTTTCGGAGGGTCTGGGCTTCGACGTGAGCGCTCAGCCGAACGGGGAGCATGGGACCCCAGACAGTATTCAACGCTAGAGTAAAAGGGAGGGGGCGGGAGGGAAAGTCCTGCGCAGCCCCTTTTGCAAATCACCAGGCCTGAAAATAACCTATCCGAAATCCGGGCTGGTTGTCTCTGATATCGCAGGGGGACAGGTCAGTCATTTGTGGTATCTAAGGGCGGTCAGCGAAGTCCTGTCTGAAAGGCTTTGCAGCCGCATCGACCCAACGAGGCTATTTCTGCAAGAATTAACGCAGCGGTTTAAACTATCCAGGGTCCTAGAGAAACTCAGGCGGCAAACCATGCCAGACGCCATCCCAACTGCCACCCCAACCAAGTTCATACAGCGCGCCCAGGAGCTGCGATCGCAGCTCCAAAGAGCCAGCTACGCCTACTACGTCCTCGACGATCCCTTTCTCAGCGATTCCGTCTACGACCGCCTCTACCGCGAACTCCAAGACCTCGAAACCCAATACCCAACCCTGATCACCCCCGACAGCCCCACCCAGCGCGTTGGCGAGCACCCCGCCACCCAATTTACCTCTGTCCGCCACAACATCCCCCTCTATAGCCTCGAAAACGCCTTTGACCTCGACGAATATCGCCAGTGGGAAGCCCGCTGGCAGCGCCTCATCCCTGACATTAAAACTGCCGCCGCCGTCGCCGAACTCAAAATCGACGGCAACGCCATCGCCCTCACCTACGAAAACGGGCTGCTGGTACGCGGAGCCACCCGCGGTGACGGCATCGCTGGCGAAGACATCACCCCAAACCTCAAAACCATTCGCTCGATCCCCCTCCGGCTACACGTCGACAACCCGCCCCCAGTCGTCGAAGTCCGCGGCGAAGCCTTTATCCCCAACGATGTTTTCGAGCAAATCAACACCGAACGCGAAACCGCTGGCGACCCCCGCTTCGCCAACCCCCGCAACGCCGCCGCCGGGACCCTGCGCCAGCTAGACTCTCGCGTCGTCGCCGCCCGTAGGCTGGATTTCTTTGCGTACACCCTGATTTTGCCTGAGGGGGCAGGGGGGGCAGGGGAGGAAAGACGCGGGGACCACTCACCCACTCACGACCCACTACCCACTACCCTCCCCAAATCCCAATGGGAGGCTCTCGAAACCCTTCAAACCCTGGGCTTTAAGGTCAACCCCAATCGCAAACTCTGCGCCTCAACAGAGGAAGTCGAAGCCTACTACACCCACTGGGACACCGCCCGCGAGGCCCTGCTCTACCAAACCGATGGGGTCGTCGTTAAGCTCAACGACTTTGACCTGCAAGCCAAGCTCGGCTTTACCCAAAAATTTCCCCGCTGGGCCATCGCCCTCAAGTACCCCGCCGAAGAGGTGCCCACCCTTCTCAAAGCTGTGAATGTGCAGGTGGGTCGGACAGGAGCCGTCACCCCCGTCGCCGAACTCAACCCTGTACAGCTAGCAGGCACCACCGTCTCAAGGGCCAGCCTCCATAACGCCGACCGGATCGCTGAGTTAGATATTCACCTGGGCGATACGGTGATTGTGCGCAAAGCCGGAGAAATCATCCCAGAAGTGGTGCGGGTGATTGCCGATCTGCGGCCAGCCAATGCAATGCCTTACCACCTGCCCACCCACTGCCCAGAGTGCGGTCAAACGTTGGTACGCCCAGAGGCAGAAGCCGTCACCCGCTGCATCAATACCTCCTGTCCGGCGATTGTACGGGGGGCGTTGATCCACTGGGCCAGCCGCAATGCCCTGGATATTAGCGGTTTGGGCGAAAAATGGATTCATCAATGGGTAGAACAAAGTATCGTGCGCTCGGTCGCTGACCTATACAGCCTGATTGTGGAGGATATTTTGCCCTTAGAACGCATGGGTCAACAGCTGGCCCAAAAGCTGATTGAGGCTATTCAAGCCTCAAAGTCGCAGCCCTGGTCGAGGGTGCTCTACGGATTAGGTATTCGCCATGTGGGCAGCGTCAACGCCCAGGTACTGACCGAAAATTTTACGACCGTAGAGCAGTTAGCCAGCGCTGAGCTAGATGCGATCGCAGCAGTATACGGCATTGGTCCAGAAATTGCCCAAGCAGTTTATGATTGGTTTCGCATCCCCGCCAATCAGCATTTGATCGATCGCCTCAAGCGAGCCGGTCTCAAATTGTCAGCGATACCTCACACAGACGCGAACCTACAGCCACAGCCCTTAAAGGGCAAAACCTTTGTCCTGACCGGGACACTCCCTAACCTGAGCCGGGGTGAGGCCAAAGCCCAAATCGAAGCCGCAGGCGGTAAAGTGACGGGCTCCGTGAGTAGCAAAACAAACTTTGTAGTTGTGGGTATCGACGCAGGCTCAAAACTTGCAAAGGCAGAAAAACTTGGCATTACTCTCCTGAACGAGGCCGATTTGCTAGCGTTATTAAGTGAGACAGCTGCTAAATAGCAATTTAAAGATTTATGGGCAATAGCAGGCGCACGAAATGGTACCGAGGATTCACCCTGGGATTTGGCTTGAGTTTATTAACGGCCCTCCCCGGTTGGTCAGCAGAGCGGATTACCTTTTCTTATGGAGCTTTAGAACGCTCTATCGACATCGAAGATCTAGAAATCTATGCCAAAGAAGGGCGTCTCACCGATGAGCTAGCAGGCTATACGCGCTACTTTGACCCAGATGACCTGGAGCAATTTAGGGGCATCTTGACCGAGACAGCCAATGTGGATGTGGTCGTCATTGATCGTTTTTTTTATACCCAGCAAGGGGAGTACTTACTCAATATTGCCGGTGACTTTTTGCGTACCGGCGCCCGGTTAAATGGGGCAAAATCGCTGCGAGGGGCCCTGATCCAATCCGCAGCTGACCCAACCGACGGGCTCACGCTGCTGAATATGCTCAAGCAGTTTGCCGGGTCCACCGTGCGTGTCGATATCGCCAAAGGGATTTCCATTGCCCGTGAGGTCAACCGCGCTATTTACGAAGCCAACACCGCCTTCACGGTAGTCGAGCAGCAGGCCGATGATGAGCGCAATAAGACGGCCCAGCCCAATATGTCAGAGCAGCTTGCGATCGCATCTAAACCAGGGCCATACCAAACTGAGCGTACCTCCATTGAGCGCCTGTCCAAAGAGCTTGAGCTGCCTATTGACCTCTATCTACCCAGCTCCCCTGGGCGACTCTTTTCCCGACCCGCCGTCGTCATCTCCCATGGGTTAGGTAGCGATCGCACCAGCTATGCCTACCTCGCCCGCCACCTCGCCTCCCATGGCTTTGTGGTGATCAACGTCGAGCACCCCGGTAGCAGTGCCGCCCAAATTAACGATTTGTTAGTTGGGAATACAGCCGATGTCGTCCCCGATGACGAATTTTTACAGCGCCCGATCAATATTTCAAAGCTCCTAGACACGCTAGAGACCCAATCTCTCTCAGATCCCAAACTCCGAAATTTGATTGACTTTGAGCGCATTGGCGTCCTAGGGCAATCCTTTGGGGCTTATACCTCCCTCGCCTTAGCTGGTGCGCCCCTCAACTTTGCAGACCTCGGAGCACAGTGCCCCCCCGAAGCCTTTTCACTGAATATCTCTTTGCTGCTACAGTGCCAAGTTGAAACCTTGGCAGAGCCGGATATCCCCACCCGCGATCTGTCGGACCCTCGAATCCAGGCAGCCTTTGCCATCAACCCAATCACCAGTGTTCTGTTTGGAGCAGACAGCCTTAGTCAAATCCAAATCCCCACCATGATTGTAGCCGGTACGATTGACACCGTGGCCCCTGCCCTCCCCGAACAGATTACCCCTTTCACCTGGCTGACTGCCCCGAACAGATACCTGTTACTCATGCGCAACGGCACCCATTTCTCGACCATTGGCATGACCGAAACCAACAGCGAAGCCTTTGATATTCCCGAAGACATTTTGGGGCCAACCCCTGAGCTAGCCCAAGACTATGTTAAGACCATGAGCCTAGCTTTTTTTGAAGCGCACCTGGACGATAACCTAGACTACAGCTCAGTCCTCACCAGCAACGCCGCCCGACAGCTCAGCCGCCCCAGCATTCCCCTAAGCCTGATCAGCGTCTTGAGCCAAGATCAGCTCGCAAACGGTTTAGCCGAAGCCGAAGCTGACACCACAGCAGACCCCTTTGAAGGTCTAGGCGAAGAAACCGCAGAATAGTTGCACAAGAGGGTAAGGCTGATATGACTAAAAACCCAGCTTTTGACCCTGAACCTTTAACCTTTAACTGCAAAAACGGTTTTCTCAATCTCCATAAGCCTGCCGACTGGACCTCCCACGACTGTGTTGCCCAAGTCCGTCGCCTACTCAAGACCAAAAAAGTGGGCCACGGTGGCACCCTTGACCCTTTAGCCACGGGCGTTTTACCCCTTGCTGTCGGGCGCGCTACCCGATTGTTACAATATTTGCCGTCTAACAAAGCCTATCGAGCTATTGTTCGCTTTGGAGTTACCACTGACTCTGACGACCTCGAGGGTCAGATTGTCATGCAGCAAAACGCTGCCCATCTCCAATGGGATCAAGTTGTTGCTGCCCTCCCCCAGTTTATCGGCACTCTGGAACAAACCCCACCGATGTACAGTGCAGTAAGGGTACAGGGCAAGCGCCTGTATGATCTGGCCCGAAAAGGGAAAACCGCCGACATCCCAGTCCGCACTGTCACGATCGACAAGATCGAATCTGTCCTCTGGCAACCTGGCGAGCATCCCGAGATCACCCTCGACATCACCTGTGGCACAGGTACCTACATTCGCTCAATCGCCCGTGACCTGGGAGCAACCCTAGGCACGGGTGCAACCCTGGCCTCATTGATGCGGACCCAAAGCAGCGGCTTTAGCCTGGACGACAGCCTAACCTTAGAAACCGTAGAAGCCCAGATGGTCAATGAGACCTTATGCCTGGTACCTCCCGGCAAGGCCCTTCAGTCGTTATCCAGTGTTTCTCTCAACGCAGAAGAGAGTCGCCGCTGGTGTATGGGCCAAAAGCGCGTATTCTCCGATGGGGGGCATCCATACCAAACACCTCTCCGCGTGCTAAATACAGCCGGAAATTTTCTCGGGATTGGAGAGCTACAAACCCGCGACGACGCAACAATTTTGATTCCAAAACGCGTTTACGAAGCCATCGATTAACCCAACGCCTTTTCGATAGCGGCTCGCAGGTCAGCATCATCAGGCGCTGTTTGGGGCTCAAAACGGGCAATCACTTCGCCATCCCGCCCAATCAAAAACTTACCAAAGTTCCAAGCAATGTCTGGGCCATCACCGACCAAAAATTGATAAAGCGGACTGCGATTAGCCCCATTCACGTCTTGCTTTTCGAGCAGGGTAAATTCGACATCATACTTGGTCTTAGTGAAGTCTTTAATTTCATCGGGGCTACCGGGCTCTTGACTGCCAAACTGGTTGCAGGGCACACCCACAACGACTAAACCACGATCGCCATATTCCTTATCTAGCTCAACTAGACCACTGTACTGAGGGGTCAGACCACACTGACTAGCGACATTGATAAACAGCACAACTTTATTTGCCAATACATCAGGAGCAAGGGCTGTACCGTCGAGGGTGGTGAAACTGGTGGGTAAAGGCATGATGGCTAAAAATTTTCACAACGCTTCTTATTATCAGCCATTCTGAATAGATATTGAACGTAATCATGCCACCTGGTTGATTGACAAAAGTCTAGAGCCCTGAGGAAGAGAGCGTTCCAGGCATTCACACACAAGTTTTATCAGTCAATCAGGCATTCCTCAAATACCATTGACTGAGTGGTGTCATATAAGTGTTGGAGCCTCTGGGGCTAGCTGCTTGGGCCAATCACCTCGGATCAATAGCTAAATACCCCGATATTTACGGGGGTTAGCCTGCTGGCTCGGGCCAATGGCCTCAGATGTAGCAGATTTGGTGTCAGCATTAGGTTGCTTTTTGAAGTACTTTTTACCCCGATAAGACAGCTGGATGCCCTCCTGGTCAGAGTGAGCAGCCATTGACTTAACAGCAATCGTTTTCTCAGAGGGCGGGGCATGGATGATTTCTGCCGTTTGAATCCAAACCGTGCATAAAATATCGTCCTTAACCAAAAAGCACCGACTTCCCGATAAATAGTGCCAGCAAAACTCCTCAGCTTTATGTAGCAGGGAGATCGCAAATGAAGGCCCGCGTCGGATTGAAGTTCCTTGATAAATCATTCGCGATGTACCAGGACGTTTTACACAATCACGGTGAAACTTTTGTGCTTCGAGAACGACTAACATACTCGTGATAAAACCTTGGCAGATGATGAAATTATAAGTGGCAACACTGATGCATCCTAATAAGGAATATGACATTCAGGGGTCGCATTAGGTTTCGCCCCATTCCTCATTTAAATTTCTATCGACACAGTTAGCAAAAAATGTGTATAACAGCCTTTTGCTCAGTATCTCATTTCTATCTTCCCACAATTAAAAAAGCCTACATTCAACTCAGGGAGGGGATTCCAGGATTCATCTCAATTCATCTATTCATCCGTACTTGCGAAGTTTACGGATATATCTAGAGCAATAGATCCGTAATAATACGGCTAAAAAAACTGAAAATCGGCCAAATGGCGTAGCGCTTAAAATCCTTATTTTACTCATCAAAACCCTCCTCCCAAAAAACCCGAATGAACACGGGAATATCCATCAAAAGCACTGCCAAAAATCAGTACTATCTTGCATAAGACAGACGGGTAAATAAAGTTTGATTGATATGTACTTACTTTTCCTACGCATTTTTTCTGATATCACCTCCAAAAATATATATCAATCACGTTTGATGTAGACATGGTGAGGGCTCTGACCCTATTTCATCTCTTGGGAAACTTGTATATGGTGGTTGAAAAGTACGAAATTAAGTACGCCCTTTTGCTGAATTCAACTTTCCTTGATGCCAACAAAAAAACTGGGCCACTTGCCCAGTCCACATAACCCAACTTTCATTATGTGTTTTTTACGAGCTTAAGGCTCGATGCTTTTTACGAGCTTAAGGCTCGATTACCTTCAGGATGTTCTACTATGTCACGGGATGCACTTATTGTTGGCATCAACACTTATCAAAATCTGCCTGACTTGGGAGCCGCTGCCACTGATGCAGAGGCGATGGCTCAGGTTTTACAAACCCAAGGAGAGTTTCGAGTTCAGCGCTTACCGGAGGTAGTTGCCGAGGGCCAGCGTTTAGCCGTTGGGCAGCGGACAGCGGTCACAACCCAGGGTCTTGAAGATGCCCTGATTCGCCTTTTAAAGCCACCGGGCAACAGTGCGCCTAGCTTGGCCCTGGTTTACTTTTCGGGGCATGGCCTACAGCGAGAAGCCGGGATTCGCGAGGGCTACCTGGCCACCAGTGACACAAATGTGGCCGTGGGTAATTTTGGGATTTCGCTATCTTGGCTACGTCGTCTCATCGAAGACAGCCCAGTCCGACAGATTGTGGTTCTGCTCGACTGCTGCCACAGCGGCTCAATTTTTAACTTTAAAGAAGCCAACCCCGGCGCAACGGAAGGGTGCAGTCGACTCTTTATTGCTGCCTCTCGAGAGTATGAGGCTGCCTACGAAAGCCTCGACGGTCACCATAGCGTACTCACCAAAGCCTTGCTGTCAGGGCTTGACCCAAACCGAGTTGAGAGCGGCCAAATCAGCAACCACAGCCTGATCGACTGGGTCAGTCATCAGCTCAAGTCAGAGGTCCAGCAGCCGCTATTTGAATGCTCAGGCGGTGAAATGATTCTGACCCGCACTACTGGGTTTAAGCCTCCCAAAATGCAGGCGCGTCTCTCGACCTTGGCGCGTCTCAAGCAGTTGTCCTATGGGTTTTGTCCCTATCGCGGCATCGAACCTTTCACCGAAAAGCACGCTGATTATTTTTTTGGTCGCGACACTTTGGTCCAGACCCTCCTTGAAAAAATCCGTCGCAACAATTTTTGCGCGGTGGTCGGGGCCTCTAGCAGTGGCAAAACCTCGCTGCTCAGGGCTGGACTGATTCATCAACTTCAACAAGGCAAGCAGATTCCTGGGAGTGATGCCTGGCAGATCAGGCTCTTGACCCCAGGCAAGCAACCCCTGCGCAATCTGGCCGCCGCCTTTACGTCAGCAAATGTTGGTGAGATTGACCTAGCGGCTCAACTCAGTCAGGCTGAATCTATCCTCAGAGGCAGCGAAAACGGCCTATCTCAGCTAATCACAGCAACGTTTATGCACAATAGGGCCGCTGAGAGATCGACACAGTTTTGGCTCGTCATCGACCAGCTTGAAGAACTCCTGTCACCCACAGAACAGCCTTATATCTTAGAAGAGCGTCAACAATTTTTGCGGTGTTTGCTCGCCGCGCTGTGTGACCCTAGCTTGTCATTTGGCCTTGTGGTGGGGGTGCGGGCCGATGCGATGGATGGTCTACTTCCCTATCCAGAGCTGCTTTCCCTAATCGATAACAACCTGCTCTTGATGACGCCGATTCCCTATGATCAGCTGCGGGCAGTGATTACAAAACCGGCTGAAAAGATGGGTCTACAAATTGATCCGCTTCTATTACACACACTCACCCTTGACCTGACCGGCGCACCAGGGGAGCTAGCCCTCCTCCAGCAAACCCTTTTAGAGCTGTGGCGACGCCGACAGCAAAGCACTTTTATGTCGGGGGCTCCTCTCATCAACCTTGATGCTTATATTAGCCTGGGGGGCATTAAAAATGTATTGACGAGTCGAGCAACCGCCGTCTATGAAAATCTAGCAGCTGATGAAAAACAGGTGGCCGAGCGAATTTTCCTGGCCCTGTGTGAGCTAGGGGATGGCCGTGAAGATAACAAACGGCGTGCCTACAAAAGTGAGCTCATCAACGAAAAATTTTCAGCGACTCGGATTGAGCACACTCTAGAAAAGTTGATTACAGCCAGACTGGTGGTGGTGGGTCAGACAAAGACAGAGGCTCCCGCCCCTGAAACGGGCCTATCACTCCCGACAGTCGCCTGGAAAACCCAGCAGGACAAAGCATCCGAAGTCAAACTGTGGCTAGTTAAAAATGCTCCCAGCATCGCAGATGAGCCCACGGAAACTATTGAGCTGGCCCATAAATCCCTGATTCAAGATTGGCCGATGCTGCGTCAATGGATCAATACCCGACGCGATGTGCTTCGGTATCAGCGCCATCTTGAAAATCTTGCCCAAGAATGGCAACAGCGAAAACGCCCCAAGCATCCCGAATACTTACTCTCCAGCAATCGCCTACAGGAAGCCCTGAGCTTTATGGTCCATTATGGGCAAGAGCTATCGACCCTGGCCCAGGAGTTTGTCATGGCTAGCCGCAGAGCCCAGCGTCGTCTGCGACTGAAGACGGGGGCCCTGACCATGCTGGTCCCCTTGGCCCTCTTGGCTGGGATGGCAGCATCGATGGCCCGTCATCGTCTGCCTGGACCCTGGCTCAAAACACCGAGCGCCCCAGAGCAATCCCTGACCTGGTCTAGCACGCCAGCTGTAAACGGGGCTGAGCCGGTGATTCAGGTGACTGCCGTGGAGGGGAAACCCAATCAGCCCCCAAAAGCCCAGCCAGACTCTGGCAACTTCCCAGTGCAGTCCGTACTCACACAGCGTGCCCTGGTGCAGCTTTCGGAAGGCACTCAAGCGCTTCTCAATGCGGCTTTGCCCGCGGTGCTCCGGATACCTGAAGCAAGTTCGAGTATCGTTCCGTTTGAGCGCACACAGCTGGAGCCCTCCTCCAACACGGGTCATTTGTCTACACTTCCTCCCCTCACGGTTGAATCCATTGTCCAAATACCCGACCCGAGCGACCCCAGCAAAACCATCGAAGTTTGGGTCACCCGACCTCAAGGGTTGACGGGCGGTCAGTAGGGTAATCCCACCCGATTAACTCGCACTTTCCCCCTTACCGAAACGTCAATGACCTGCGACAATTTAGAGCGTTTGGCGAACACTCGGTCACTACCGGGTTTCAAGGATAGGGCTCTCAATGCTCAAAAAACATTTGGATTTTATGATTTTGGCCTCGCTAGTCTTTTTGATGATCACTATTGTGATTCCCACAGTGACGGCGCAGGCGGTGTAGTCCTAGATCGAAAACTGCGATGAAATTGTCAACCTTGCTGGGCATAGTGCTGAGCTTTTTGATGGGTTGGGGGATACTCAACCCAGACTGTGCACAAGCAGCAACGCCTGCTTTAATGAGTGCTACGTCAGCTACGGATGCGTCAAAAATCAGTCCCTCCGTTGCAACAGCAACATTTGCCGGGGGGTGCTTTTGGTGCATGGAGCATCCTTTTGATCAACTCGATGGTGTTGTCTCGACAACTTCTGGTTATACCGGTGGCAATGACGAAACCCCCACCTACGGAGAAGTGTCATCAGGAACAACCGGACACCTGGAGTCTATACAAATCAGCTACGATCCTGCCCAGGTAAGCTATGAGCAACTGCTATCGGTCTTTTGGCATAATATCGACCCTCTAGATGAGCGAGGACAATTTTGCGACAAAGGCAGTCAATACCGCTCCGCTGTTTTCTATCACGACGAGCAGCAACAGCAACTGGCAGAGGCCACCAAACAAGATGTAGCTGAGAAGTTTGCTCACCCGGTGGCGACGGAGATTTTACCGGCCCACGAGTTTTATGCCGCAGAAGACTACCACCAAAGGTATTATCAAACCCACCCGGTGCGCTATCGGGTCTATCGCTTTGGCTGCGGTCGCGATCAGCGCTTGACCGAGCTTTGGGGCGAAACTTCTGAATAGAGACGAATAGAATCAATTCACGCACGAGTGAATCAATCGATGAATTGAATAATTTGGATAGGGCTTGCCAAACTGGGCTTGCGGATCAAATAGTTCGTATGTACTATTTACCCAAGGTAAGCTTTTATCTGGAGGTGGGTCCCCATGCCATCGCTCGTTTTGCGCCCTGGAATGTTTATTCGTCTCAAGCAACAGCCAGTCGATTTACCCGATTTTATTTTGGAGCATTGCTCCGGTCGCGAATGCTGGGTTCGCCAGCAAAGCTGGGGTCCCCATGTGTATTTGCGGATTAAGACCGTACAGATTGAGATTCGCGAAGCCCCGACCCGTGGGATTCTCCCCTGGAGTAGCTGCATGCACCCACTGCCCGGTCAGACTACAGTGCTACCCTAACCTGACGAAACTGATTAGAGTAGAGAAAGAACTTGATTCAAGGAAACGCCCATGACTGCAGTACAAACCTCCGCCCGCGAACTCTTTCGAGCTGCTTACGAAAATCGCTATACCTGGGATAGCAATTTTCCGGGTTACACCACTGATGTCACGTTTGTAAAAGGCGATCAAACTTATACGGGCAAAGCTCGGGTTAATCCTGACCTGTCGGCAGAGGTGTTTGAGATCGACGATGAGGATGCCCTCAAGATGGTCAAGGGGCAGCTGTGGGAAGTTGCCATCCACCGGGTGCGTCGTGAATTTGAAGACACCCATGGCAAAAATCAGTTCAACTTTGGTGACACTGATGAAACCGGCGCGGTGCAGATTTTAGTCGAGGGTAAATCGACTGGCGATCATTACAAAGTACGAAATGATGAAGTGGTTTTAGTACATCGCCATATCCACGGCGTGGTCGTCACCATCAATACGTTTAGCACCCACGACACAGGGGCAGGCTATTTGTCTCATACCTATGACTCGGTCTACCACGATCCTAAAACCGGTGAGCAAAAAAAAGGCCGCAGTGAGTTTACCGATGAATACGGCAAGGTCGGCGACTACTCCATCCTGACCCGTCGCTCCATCACATCTGAAGATGAGCCCGACATGGAGTTTGTGTTTAGCAACATTGAGTTGCTGTAGTTTCAAAGCTGACATTGATATTCATACGGTTAGATATTTGATAGTCGTGTCTCCATCGCCTCATTCCTGTCTCTTGGGAATGGGGCGCTTTCATTGCAATATTGGGATGGTTGTGATTTTAGGCAGTAGGTGGTATGAAAATTGGCTTTTTGGGTACCGGCTTGATGGGGGCACCTATGGCGGTGCAACTCGAAAAAGCGGGTCATCAGGTAACGGCTTGGAATCGAACCCAGGCCAAGCTTGAACCTCTCATATCAGAAGGGATTGAAATTGCACCATCCCCTCAGGCTGCGATCGCAACCACCGACGCGCTCGTCATTATGCTCACGGATGCCCTGGCCATTGAGGAAACGCTACTCAACGACGAAGCCAGGGCAGTCCTTCTAGGGCGCACTGTCATTCAAATGAGTACGATTGCCCCAGCAGAAAGCAAAGCCATTGCCCAAAAGGTGTCTGCTGTCGGAGGGGACTATCTGGAGGCTCCGGTCCTCGGCAGCATTCCTGAAGCAAAGTCCGGCAGTCTAATTCTGATGGTGGGGGCCAGCCCTAAGCAGTTTAAGCAGTGGCTACCCGTGTTGCAATGTTTGGGACCAGCGCCCACGCTGATTGGCCCGGTGGGGGCCGGGGCCGCGGTCAAACTCGCGATGAATCAGCTGATTGGCAGCCTCACCACCGCCTTTGCTATGAGTCTCGGGCTGGTGCAAAGCGAAGACATCGATGTGGAGACCTTTATGGGGATTGTGCGGCAGAGTGCGCTGTACGCACCCACGTTTGATAAAAAGCTTCAGCGTATGTGCGATCGCAACTTTGCCAACCCTAACTTTCCCACCAAACATCTGCTCAAAGATATGACCCTATTTGTTAAGGCAGCTGAAGCTCAGGGCATTGATGCGATCGCCGCAGAAAGCGTCAGCCAGCTGGCCGGGAAGGCA
>JBCDDJ010000090.1:0-17330 GCA_039180385.1 Cyanobacteria bacterium P01_G01_bin.38
AACAGATTGATCACCTGCGATCGTCGTGACTCAAAGGTCGCTGCAATCCAGATAAAGAGTAGCCCCAGCACAATGCCAATCGCCCAGAGCATGAGAGAATTGGTGCTGATAAACAGCCCCAGCACCCGCATTATTTGAAAAATAAACGTACCCGTGCCCACATAGAGAAACGCTCGCACCCTGAGGATCAACCCCGCCAAGATAAACCCAACCCCCAGCAAGAGGGTGAGCCCAGCAAAGGCCAGCATCGGCGCAGACACTTCTGCCTGATACAGTGCCGTCAGCCCGACTAAGCCACTTGCCAACGTTCTTAGCCAGTGACGCTGCTGCTTTTTAGAGGCATGATGAGCCGCATTGTGAAAATAGGGCTCGACCTCGGCGACATAGAGCACCGAGAGCCCCAACATCAGATTGCACCATAGCGGTGTGAGCCAGCCTTGCCCGTGTAAATAGCGCAGCAGTGCCCAATCGAGCAGCAACACACTCAGATAGCTGAGGCGAATCTGCTCAAACTGTTTGCCCATCCAGGCATAAAAAGCCCCCACTAGCAGCAAGCCTTGGGTACTGACCTGAGCGAGGGTAATGCTCAGAGTTAAAATCGGTAGCCACACGCCCATCAACCGCCACGGTCGCCTGGGCCACCCCCACCGCTCCCACGGCGCGCGATAGAAAGCGAACCCAATGCCGCAAGCGATCACCCCACCCCAGGTAAGTAACCCCGTTTTGTCGGGAAACCAGGCAAAGCGATCGTAGGCAACGGCTAACAGGGCTTCGAGCAGTCCCAGTCCCGTCCAAGTCGCGTGATTAAAGACAAAGGGGTGCGATGTCCATCGCGCATTCCCAATCAGCAGTGCATAGCCTGCTAAGAGTAAGCTTGTGCCTGTCCAGACCGCAATTCCAGAGGGCTGGCTGAGCCCGTCGAGGGCAGCCCCCAGTGCCAGTAAGCTGCCCACCGCCCAGTGCCCGTGGGCGATGAGACGCAAACCCTTGGGGGATATCTGCAAATAGCGCAACAACCAGGGACTAAGGCATCTTTCTGCCAGGGCAATGATCAGGGCTAACCCTGCCAATAGCGTAATCCCATCACCGGCCTGTCCACCGCTGGCTTGCAAAAGCCGGTAGATCAGCAGCTCGTAAGCCCCCAGCGACAGCATTGCTAACCCCAGGTAGCTAAACGGATGCAGCGAAACCTGACGCCGCCCCACCCCAATCAAGATCACCGCCGTCGCCAGGGTATAAACTCCCGCATCTGCCTGAAACTCAAGATGACCCAGGAGCCATCCCAGCAACCCATAGGCAACCGGAATGCCATGCCAGCTAAGGCGATAGGGCTGTTGCCGCTTGAGTACCCACAGATCAGCCATAATTTGAGTGAGCAAACCCAGGGCAATGGTGGCAATAGCAACGCCTTCGGTGTTGACGCCGCGCAGCAAAAGGCCGGTCGCCAGGGCCAGCTCAGCCGCCCAGGCTATCCCCCAAAATCGCCACTCAGCCGGTCGACGGTAAAGGGCTTCGCCCAGGGCGACTGTCACTATCAGGGCAGCGACAAAGCCGTCGGTGAGATAGGGATTGAGGTCAAAGATCCCATCAGCACCAGCGCCAAAGAACCCAGCAATCAGGGTGACCCATAGCAGCAGCCCGATCATCAAAAGGAACCCCCAGGTTTGGGTGGCTCGACTGTAGAGATGGGCCAACTCCCCTGGGTGACGGCTTAAGAGTCGCGGCAACAGCCAGAGCAGGCAAATCTCAATTGCCCCAAAAATCAGCCATCGGCTCTGATTGTCAACTGTTATAAAGCGATATCCAAAACTGCTTGCCGCCCAACCCAGGGCAGACGCCACCGTAAACAGAGCCACCAGATCGTTACGCCAAATACGGCTGTTGAGCCCCATGCACAGGGTGCCGATGGCAAAACTTGCGATCGCACTCTCCCAATCCGTCAACCACGGCCCCTGCATCACCAGCGCTGCCATCGTCGCCCCCACTGCCGCCTGTGGCTGCAATGCCCGACGATGATTGGCCACCAGCGTTAGCACAGCAGGCACCGTTAGCCAGATCCAATGGGGATGCGTATCCCAGTCAAGCAAGAGCACACCATAGTCAATCGCCGCGGCCACCAACCCTGCCCGCCAGGTACTGAGTCGCCAGCGTTCGCTACGCAAGGTTAGGTGGGCGAGGAATTCTGCGATCGCAATCCCTAGCCCCACATAGGCCCAACGCAGCCCGCTTAAGTCAGGGTAACCATAATAAATCCAGGCCACCAGCGCCAATAAACCCACCCCGTGGGTAAGCTCCACCAAGGCTCCTGGCTCCTGGGCTCGACAGCGCAGCACCCCAGCCAGCGTCACCGTCGAGAGCGAGAGATTTACCACGGCGCTAAAGCTGTTGCCCAAGCTCAACAGCGCCAAGATCACGCCCAGCACCAGCGCTGTGATTTCAGTTTGACGGGATAACGACAGCTGCGCCCACCGACGACGCAGCTGCCACGCAAACAGCAGCAGCCCGATCACAAACGGAAACAACCCCAGGCTGGCCCATTCACTGCCGGTAATGGGCTGGGTTGCCAATCGATTCGAGAGCCCTGTCAGAAAACTAGCTCGACTCCCTGCTGGGATTATGAACCACAGCAGCCAATAAGCCTGAAACGCAACCCCTAGCAGCATGAGCAAATGATCGCGCCGCCAGTGGGTTCGCAGCCGATCCCAAATCAGCCATAGGGCTAAACCACTCACCCCAATCGCCTGCCAGGGGGGTCTATGTCCCACTGAGACCGCCCAGCCAATCAGCAATAACCCTAGCCCAACCCGACTCCAGACAACTTTGCTGGCCTTATGCCGCGTCAACCACACCAGCAGCCAGCCACAAATCCCCGCAGCAAGGCCCAGCTGGCGGGGCGGCACCTGCGCCACCCACAAGCTACGGGTCAACAAAATCAAGATGGACAGCGCAACGGTGAGGCTATCAAACGACACCATCTGTGAAAGCTCTGGTTGGGAAGTATTCGGGGGTAGCGCATCGGACTGAACCCGATCAGTCGGCTCTGGCTGGGGTTCTGCCGATAGTCGATCCTGATAGGTCAAATTTGCCGCCGTACCCACTGTCCCCACATAGGTCGCGATCAAAGGCCACAGCCCCCAGCCCCAACCCCAGTGCAGCCAGCTCAGCCCTACAAAATTCAGCGTATTGGCGCGATGGGTGAGGAGCTTAAAAGGTAGAAACGTGAGTGAGATCGCAGCTAGCCCACCTATACCGACGCCCAAAGCGCTTCCCCATACCCCCAGCGCATCCATCATCCAAAAATTTACCGGGATGAGCAGCAGCGTCGTCAACGCCAACATTCTCGCCGTCGTTTGCAGATGCGCCTGCCGCTGTGCCCAGACACTCGCCCCCCAAAACATAAATGTGTAGGTAAACAAAATGGCATACTGCCCAACTGGCGAAAACGACTGCCACTGGCTTGCTGCCAGCACCCCAGACGAGACCACAACCAGAAAGACACCCAAAAATAGCAGCCAGATGACACTGATTTCGTCGAGTAGCGATCGCACCGCCCGCGTCAGTAAACTCGACTCCCTCACCACCGGCTCAGCAGGACTGACCTGACCTTGCCTCACTTCTGAAACCGTCAAAAAATCCGTAATCGGGGCTCTCTCTGCCCCCTCTACTCCCCTGGTCTTGGGCACGATGACCTTGGCCCCTACCTCATCTGCCCTCTCAGGCAACCTCACCGGCTCACTCAACCCCGCCGCCAGCTCCCGCACCTGACCCTCTGACAGCAGCCCCAATCTGACCCAAATATCCAGCCCCTCCAGGAGGTGATTTTGAACTCGCTCAGCGGTCAAGTCAAGGCGAATATCGAGCTGCATTATAAAACTCCCTAGCTGCTTCCCAGCATAGGTGGGGTCTGGGTAAGCTACAGAGAATTACAACCAAATTTCAAAATGGCAGGGGGAGAAAAGGGAAAGAAAGGGGAGAAGTTTAGATTTTGGATTTTGGTAAGCCTTAGGGGCTATTCCTTGCGGTTGCCCCATACAGAATGGATTGCAATCACCCTACCCATCCCCTTCTAAAATCCAAAATCGACAATCCAAAATCAAATCACCCATCAAAAAATCTTTAAATCTTCTGCCAAACTTCGGGAACGCTTGCCCATTGTTGGGCATTCTCAGATCAGACACTCCTCCTGCTTGCCAGCAATGGTCCAAAACTTACCCAAGCCAGAAACAGCCGCGTTACTGAACGATCGCTATACCCTTGAAACAGTCCTGGGCACCCGTCTAGGGCGTCAAACATTGTTGGGCTATGATCATCAAGCACAGCAACCGGTCATTATTAAATATCTGTGTTTTGACGACCCCATTCAACCGGCAGATATTCAACGATTCCAGCGAGAGGCGAGGGTGCTTAAAAGCCTGTCTCATCCCGCTATCCCCAGTTACTTAGACGATTTTGAAATCGACACGGCTGAGCATCGAGGGCTGGTGCTGGTGCAGCGCTACGTAGAGGGTAAATCTCTCTATCAACAGCTCAGATCAGGACGACGCTTTAGTGAAACCGAACTCAAGCAGTTAGCAAAACAGCTATTAGAGATTTTCCAATATCTGCATCAGCAACCCCTGATCCATCGAGATCTGAAACCCAGCAACCTGGTTTTAGCCGATCGATCTGCCCATACCGTTGGCAAGGTTTATCTGATTGACTTTGGGCTAGTGCAAGATTCGACTGAGGCGGCTCCACCGTTGGCTATCGCAGGCACTGACGGCTATCGCCCCCCTGAGCAACTAGGCGATCGGGCCACCCCGGCCTCAGATATGTACTGCCTGGGAATGACGCTGATCCATTTGGCCACCGGCTATCACCCGATAGAGCTGCCCCGACGGGGTCTCAAGGTGCTCTTTGCCCAGGAGCTAGGTCACTTTAGCCGCCCCTTTAAGCATTGGCTACGCTGGCTCACCGAAATTCGCCAGGAGAAACGCCCTAGCTCAGCCCAAGAAGCCCTCAAAACCCTGGCCCAGGCAGAAGAGATTTTCCCAAAACGATTTATGGCCTCTGCCCTGCCGCCTAAATTTGCGAACCCCCTGAAACAACATCGCCAGCTATTTGAATCATTAAAACCCTTTGGCTCACGCTTGCATCTGATCGAAAGCCCCCATGCTTTAGAGATTGTGATTCCGGCATCCGGATTGCAAGGTGACCGCATCCGCCAGGCTAGTCAACAAACCCTCATAGGAATCGGTGGGCTAGCCCTGGCCATTACCACGATCCGTTTAGCCGGATATGCGATCACCTCAGCCCTGCTGACAGCAGGGCCTGGGGCGATGATAGCGGCGGTCAGTCTAGGATGCTTACTCACCACCATCAGCGCCCTCCAAGCCTGGAGAGGCATCCTCACTCTGATCCAACAGCTCAATAAAAAAGTCAGAATCCAGCTGGAGTCAGACATCTTGCTGGTGGGCTACGACTATCCATCTCGACCGATTGAATATGTCGTCAATGCTCGCAAACAAGATATCTTCGACATTGTTTTTAAGCCCGATGCCTCCAACCTCTATCTACTCTTAAAAAGCAATCGCACTGTCCAACGACAGCTCAACTATCGCCTCTCTGCCAAGGAGCTTGCCCTTGATCCAGACGAAATGCGCTGGCTCAATGATTTGCTCTCTTTCTGGTTTAAGCGGGTGTTTGAGAAGTAGAAGGGGAGTGGGGAGTGGGTGCGTTAGGTTAGCAGGGCTGTGATGAGTGCGACTGTGAGCATTTCAACATGCTCAAGGACAGTGCTAGCGCCTGCTGCTTTTAGTTTTTCGGCATAGGCCGCTTTGTACAGGGCATCGCCTTGGACGTGAGGTGGCAGGATGCCGACACTCAGCCAGCTTTGGGCTGGTCGCTGCTGCTGGGCCATGACCACGGTTTGCATGTCAGCGACGGTATCTCCGGCATAGATGACGGGCAGCACTTGCTCAATAGAGAACTGCTCCTCAATGGCTTTAACCGCCATAAATAGCCCCGTTGGGTCAGGTTTACTGGGGGCATCTTCCATAGCAATCAAGATTGGCGAGGTTAACCCCATACGATGCTGTAACACATAATTAGCAGACCCCTGGGTGGCCCCGCTAAAAAAAGACCAGGGCACGCCGCCGCTGGTCAAACCCTTTAGATAATCAGCCGTCATCAACAACGGCTCCTGCGAAATATAGCCGGTCCACTGGGTCGGGGCCTCTAAATCAGGCCCGCGATAGCGCCGCTGGAAAAAATCAACAATCGTGTCATAGTCGAGCCCGAGCGACTCTCTCGAGCGCCCCTGACTTTCAAAATACCGACAGATCAGCTCCTGAGAGGCTTTCCAGTCGTTGTTCCAAATCCCTTCGCCCTTAAGCGTATCGATATCCTGGGGCGTCGGTCGATGGGCCTGCTGGGTAAAATGCTCAACCGTATCTGCGATCGCACGCCGATAAGACCCACCCACGTCGCGAACGACGCCGTCGATATCAAACACTGCGATCGCGATCGGCTCAGACACCCATTCATCTCCCCAATTTCAAGCAACCCTTAATCTTCAGGGCATGAGCCTCCTTATCTTACCGCGGTCAGCGATACATCCTGACGGGGCGCACGCCGTGACGCCCCTACGAGGTAACCGATCAACCACACCAAATCTCGTTCCCCTTTCGCTTTTCCGCCTTCCCCTAAAAAAACATTCCCTTTCACGGTAATACAGCCTATAATTATAGACTGTAGTTTTTTGCTCAACGGTGCAGCGGAGGTTTTCAGTGTCTCGGTTTATATTGAAAGTGCTCTGGCTAGATAAAGACGTCGCTCTTGCCGTTGACCAAGTCGTGGGCAAAGGGACTAGTCCGCTCACCTCCTACTTCTTTTGGCCCCGCAATGATGCTTGGGAGCAACTGAAGACCGAAATGGAGGGTAAGACTTGGATCACCGAAGAAGAGCGGATCGATCTACTTAATCAAGCCACAGAAATCATCAACTATTGGCAGGAAGAAGGCAAAACTCAGTCAATGCAAAAGGCGGCTGACAAGTTTCCGAACGTTGCCTTTACAGGGAGTTCGTGATTAACAGCCGATTATCATCTGGCAACGAGCATTAATCAAATCATTAAAGCCCTCCTTTGAGTTTCAAAGGAGGGCTTTAAGCAATAATCATGCTTTGTCAAGCCGATGAGATAAGGGGAGTTTAGACGACACCCCCTGAGGCCTGCAACCGAGCTCTAGCCCGCTTCAGGGCACGACTTGCCTGGATTGAAGCCTGACGATCGTCACCCGAAACGGCGTTGAACTGTTCTTGAGCAGATTGGTACTCCGTCTCAGCTTCACGTTGATCAATGCTGTTACCTTGCTCAGCGCCGTTGACCAAGATGGTGACCTCGTCGTCTTCTACCTCGGCAAACCCGCCCATGAGTGCGATCGCAACCCACTCTTTATTCTCACGAACCCGCATCACCCCAATATCCAAAGCAGTGATTAAGGGAGCATGACCACCCAAAATACCGAGTTGGCCTGTGGTACTGGGCAAAATTACTTCTTCTACAGAAGAGTCCCAAACCGTTTTATCGGGGGACACAACGCGCACGGTCAATGGCATGTTATTTACCCCTCAGCCTTCATTTTCTCAGCAGCGGCAATCACTTCATCGATACTACCTTTGAGATAGAAAGCCTGCTCCGGCAAATCATCTAACTCACCAGACAACACCATGTTGAAGCCCTTAATCGTGTCTTCGAGGGAGACATACTTACCCGGCATCCCGGTAAAGATCTCAGCTACAAAGAAGGGCTGTGACAAAAACTTCTCAATCTTACGAGCACGGGCCACGGTCAATCGATCTTCTTCAGACAGCTCGTCTAAACCCAAAATCGCAATGATGTCCTGAAGCTCTTTATAACGCTGTAGAGTAGACTGCACTGCCCGAGCCGTGGTGTAGTGCTCATCACCCACGATGTCAGGCTGAAGCATCGTCGAGGTAGAATCCAACGGATCCACAGCCGGGTAAATCCCCTTAGAGGCCAGCGCACGGGACAGCACCGTGGTCGCGTCTAAGTGCGCAAAGGTCGTCGCCGGAGCTGGGTCAGTCAAGTCATCAGCAGGGACATAGACCGCCTGAATAGACGTAATCGAACCCTCTAAGGTCGAGGTAATGCGCTCTTGCAAGTCACCCATATCAGTCCCCAGCGTGGGCTGATAACCGACCGCAGACGGCATCCGCCCGAGCAGCGCTGATACCTCAGAACCGGCCTGCACAAACCGGAAGATGTTGTCAATAAACAACAGCACGTCCTGCTTATTGGTATCCCGGAAATACTCAGCCATCGTCAACGCCGACAGGCCAACCCGCATCCGGGCGCCGGGGGGCTCATTCATCTGACCGTAAACCAGGGCCACTTTTGACTGGCTCAAGTCATCGGCATTGATCACGCCGGATTCAATAAATTCGTTGTAGAGGTCGTTCCCTTCACGGGTCCGCTCACCCACACCGCCAAACACAGACACGCCACCGTGCTCTTTAGCAATGTTGTTAATCAACTCTTGAATAAGAACGGTTTTGCCAACACCCGCGCCACCAAACAAGCCCACCTTACCGCCGCGTCGATAGGGTGCTAACAGGTCAACAACTTTAATACCGGTTTCAAAAACAGCAGGCTTCGTTTCTAGCTCAGTCAGCTTTGGAGCGTCCCGATGAATCGGCGAGGTGGTCGACATATCGACGTCGCCTTTCTCATCAACGGGCTCACCCAGGACGTTAAAAATACGACCCAGGGTAACTGCCCCAACCGGCACACTAATCGGAGCGCCTTTGTCAGTCACTTTCATACCGCGGACCATACCGTCGGTCGAGCTCATCGCAACCGCTCTGACCTGGCTATCGCCTAAAAGTTGCTGCACTTCACAGGTGACAGAAACTTGGAGACCAGCCGGGTTGGTGCCTTCGACAACGAGGGCGTTGTAAATCCTGGGAAGCTCGCCAGAAGGGAACTTGACGTCTACGACAGGACCGATAACTTGTGAAATAAAGCCAGTGTTCGTTTTTTCTGCAGTGGAGACCATGCTTGCGCCTTATCCTAAGGGTTTAGCTACTTCGGCGACTTTGATTTAAGTATGTTTTAAAGTGCCATATTACAGATTATCACTAGATGTATCATCCTCAAGTTAACATCCTGGATTTACGCTAATGAGCAGGGAAAAAAGAGCACAGGAGGATGGGAGAGCAGGGGATATGGGGAAGATGGGATAAACAACGGCGGGGACAAAGGGCAATTAAAAGGACAAGCGAGCAGGGGTCATGCTCGCTTGCTTAGCGGATAAATTGGGTGGATTTTGCGATTGCTTCGTGACTTCCTTATGACTTCAGCAAAATGACTTCAGCAAAATAAATCCCTAAGCAGTGCAAATGTCCAGGCAGCGACCCTTTACGGACGGTTTTGTGGAACCAGCTGTTCTAGAATGCCGTTCGAGTTAATGTCGATCTCCCCATCGGCGGTCACGCCACTGGCATCGACCTGCCCATAAAAACGCGTCTGACCATCAGACCAGACAAAGACCGTGCCTCCGTCTCCAGTTTGCCCATTCGCAGCTATCACCGAAGTGCGATCAATCAACACAGAGTCACTCAAATCCGTAGCCTCAGGGATGCCACCTATGTATACGCCTCCGCCCGACTGCAGACCACTGGTATCTACGTTGACCCCAAAAAGAGCAATTTGCTCCCCTATGAAATACGCATTACCCCCATTTTGGCCACTGACATCGAAGCTGCCACCAGAGGACACAACCGAGCCAGGCTGGGTCAGGTCAGGGTTGCCCGCAGTCAGCGTGACCGCCCCATCAGGATCTTCACCGATTTGGAGCGCTTCTTCAGGTTGGCCACCCGTCAGCAAGGTCGGCAGACTGACTTCGTTTGCCAACAAAGGCGTGTTTAAGGGATCGATCTCAAGACTCAGCAGGCTATTGACCTGACTTAATCGAACCACGCCTTCCCCTGGCACAGCAACCAGGGCAATCTCACCCTCTGGGGCGCTCAGGGTACCATCACTCTGCACCGTGCCCCCTAAGAGGGTAATGCTCTCTCCCGTATTCACAGCTAGGCTTGCGTTATTCTCAATCGGCCCTGGGGTTGGGTTACTAAACACATAACCCGTCGGATCTCCCCCGAAGGCGGCATAAGCGCCGTTCGCTCCCACCACTTCAAAGGTTTGGTTCTCAAAAATCAGGCTGTCAGCGGTTGAAACCGTAAAAGAACCCGCCAAATTGAGTTGAGCATTTTGACCAAAAATCACCCCGTTGGGATTGATTACAAAGAGGTCAGCCCCGCTGCCAGACACCTGGAGAAGCCCATCTATGACAGAGGGATCGAGATCTTCGATCAAGTTGATGATGTTGGAGATCTCAGGGGAGGCCGCAAAATTAGCGACATCACCTGCCCCAATATTAAATTGCTGTAAGTGATGAAACAGGTTAGGGGTCTCACCACCAGACACAGCCCCACCTGTGATGTCATATACGTTGGGATCAGCAGCACTTGGGGTAACAACGGTACCCGTTGCAGCTGAGCCAGCACTTGGAACGATAGAAGTTTGCTTAACACCAGGCTGTGCTTCTTGCACCGGCACAGCTTGCGCGAATGTGGCCTGAGCGACACTTGAAATCGATAAAGTCACAACCAAAGCTGTGAAATATCTATGAGAACCTACCTTCATAAGATGCATTGATTTAAAAACTCCAGGGGTGCTAAAAGCTGACCCTGCGGGGTCTTCGTAAAACTGCTCAGATTATCAGTAAGGGGACCCTGCGTAATTCAAAGCATACGTTTTTTCAAGGGAAATTACTGAACGGTAGGATGCTCCTAATTGCACTATAGGCAGGGAAGACGGGGGTATGTTTAAAGAAACGGTGAAGATGTCCCATCAGGGTGTGTAGATTTCAGTTCGGGAAACCGTACTTTAGCGTCTGTTGCGATCGCGATCCTTTCTTCGATAAATTAGCACTCGGACTGGTAGAGTGCTAATTTTTGGAGATTAACCCATGGCAGCTGTTTCTCTAAGTGTTTCAACCGTAACGCCGCTGGGCGATCGCGTCTTAATCAAGGTCAGCCAATCTGAAGAAAAGACGGCGGGCGGCATTTTGCTGCCGGATACCGCCAAGGAAAAGCCTCAGATTGGCGAAATCACGTCGGTTGGCCCTGGCAAGCGCAATGACGATGGCAGTCGTCAAGCTCCCGAGGTCAAGATCGGGGATAAGGTTCTGTATTCAAAGTACGCGGGCACAGATATCAAATTTAGCGGTGAAGACTACGTGCTGCTGTCTGAGAAGGACATCCTGGCAGTCGTTGCTTAAATTTTGGATTTTGGATTTATAGCCCAGGGGCAATAGCCTAAAAGGCTGTGCTGCGCTAGGGCTCCGCTGTGCTCCGCTAGGGATTTTAGACGGGTTGCCAGTCTTAAATTCGAAATCCTTGCACATCATGAATTTTGTTGACAGCAGTATTTCAATCCAAAACCGCAAATCCAAACTCTAAAATCGGAACTTTCTCACTATGGCTAAGCGAATCATTTACAACGAAAATGCCCGCCGTGCGCTCGAAAAGGGCATGGACATCCTGGCTGAGGCTGTGGCAGTGACTTTAGGCCCTAAGGGCCGCAACGTGGTACTGGAGAAAAAGTTTGGCGCACCCCAAATCGTCAATGACGGCGTCACCATTGCTAAGGAAATCGAGTTAGAAGATAACGTTGAGAATACGGGTGTCGCGCTGATCCGTCAGGCGGCTTCTAAAACCAACGATGCAGCGGGGGATGGCACGACAACTGCAACGGTTCTGGCCCACGCCATCGTCAAAGAAGGGCTGCGTAACGTCGCGGCGGGTGCCAATGCGATCGCGCTCAAGCGCGGTATCGATAGAGCCACCGCTTTCCTGGTAGACCGCATTGCAGAACAGGCTCAGCCCGTGGGTGATTCAACTGCGATCGCGCAGGTCGGCACCATCTCCGCCGGTAATGACGCAGAAGTCGGCAAGATGATCGCCGAAGCGATGGAAAAAGTCGGTCGAGAGGGCGTCATCTCCCTCGAAGAAGGCAAGTCCATGACCACAGAGCTTGAGATCACCGAGGGGATGCGCTTTGACAAAGGCTATATCTCTCCTTACTTCGCCACCGATACCGAGCGCATGGAAGCCGTCCTCGACGAGCCTTACCTGCTGCTAACCGATAAAAAAATTGCCCTAGTACAAGAGCTGGTGCCGGTGCTTGAGCAAGTCGCCCGCTCCGGCAAGCCTTTGCTGATCATTGCCGAAGATATTGAAAAAGAAGCCCTGGCAACCCTGGTGGTCAATCGTCTGCGCGGCGTACTCAACGTGGCCGCAGTCAAGGCTCCTGGTTTTGGCGATCGCCGTAAGGCCATGCTCGAAGATATCGCCGTCCTCACCGGCGGTCAGGTGATCACCGAAGACGCTGGCCTCAAACTCGACAGCGTTCAAGTTGACATGCTCGGCACCTGCCGTCGCGTCACCCTCACCAAAGACAGCACCACCCTCGTCGCCGAAGGCAACGAAGGTGATGTGAAAGCCCGTTGCGAACAAATTCGTCGTCAGATCGACGACTCTGACTCTACCTACGACAAAGAAAAGCTACAAGAGCGCTTAGCCAAGCTCTCCGGCGGTGTGGCCGTGATCAAGGTCGGGGCCGCCACCGAAACTGAGATGAAAGATCGTAAACTGCGCCTCGAAGACGCCATCAACGCAACTAAAGCCGCTGTTGAAGAAGGCATCGTCCCCGGCGGAGGGACCACCCTCGCTCACCTGGCCCCCGGCTTAGGCGAGTGGGCTCAGAGCACCCTCTCTGGCGAAGAGCTGACTGGCGCAATGATCGTCACCCGTGCCCTGACGGCCCCCGTAAAGCGGATTGCTGAGAACGCCGGCCAAAACGGCGCAGTGATCGCTGAACGCATCAAAGAGAAAGACGCCAACGTCGGCTATAACGCTGCCAACAACGAGTTTGTTGGCATGTTTGAAGCCGGCATTGTAGACCCCGCCAAAGTGACTCGCTCTGCGCTGCAAAATGCAGCCTCAATTGCGGCGATGGTGCTCACTACCGAATGTATCGTGGTTGACAAGCCTGAGAAGGATGATGCAGCAGGCGCGGGGGCTGGCATGGGCGATTTTGACTACTAAAGCTCAAACCAGCTCAAGCCCTGGGCGGGTCAACTACGTCAAATAAACTTCGTTTGGGGGAACCACGGCTTAGTGAGTTCCCCTTCACCAGATTTAATGAGCATGACACTGTTCTTCGTGGGGCAACCCCTCGGGCAAATTCCCGGCTTGATAGGCTGCAACAGCTTTGTCTGGCTGCGTCTCAATGGTTGTCAGCAGCTCTGTATTTCGCTGTTGTAGTCTTCGCCGAACCCCCTCACCCGCAGAAGCCGCGAGGACAATATCGACAAAATGCAGGGGATGACGATTACCGTCGCCTCGAACATGCCATTCGTGAAGACACCCTATCTGAGTTAGATCCAACGTCCAAGCGAGGCTCGTTTTTGCCTCATCAGCAACAACATAGACCTTCCACCGCAGGGCTCTACCGGCATGGGGCGCAATGCTGCCATCGTCTGTTACGGCTACAGCGACTAATTTTTCCATCATTTGATCAAAATCCTCCCAATCAGCACGAAGTCGTTTTGCGATGCTTATAGATTTTGTGATGCTTATAGATATGGATATGGATAAAGCGGCTACTAAGCGGAATTCTAAAAGAGATACGCAAATGGTAAGGGATGACAATGGCTAGCTTGCAGATGCTATTAAACCTGTACTCAAACGCTAGAAGTCGCCGATTTATTATTCTTGACAAAATAGCTTGGACCAACGCACAGGTATTTTTGTCTGAAACTTAGATATCAATCCACGAGCCAGTCCGCTTCTCGTACTCCGGTAGGTCGCCTTTCGGCCAAGAGCAGGCACTTAAACAATCGGTAGCGATTCGATTCTGCAACATACAAAAGCAACATCGCACTAATGACCGCTGCCACCGATCTAACCGCTACCACTAGCCAAATGGTAAGGGTAAAGCATTAAGCAATGCCACAACGATAACTGTCAATTGACAATGCCTGCTTTGTTTAGGGCTTTGTCTCGTGTTTCGTTTCAAGCTTGGTCCGGGGTTTTGCCTGAGGCTGACACCAAGCTACATAGTCAGCTAGCTGCGCGCGGAGCGCTTCTGCATCTATCCCAAGCTCAGATAGCGAACGATTGACGGTGTACTGTTTGCGCTCACGGGGAAGGTGAGTGTGCGGTACATGCGCGGGTAGCTGATCTCGGTCTAAACAGTCTTGGTAGACAGACGCCATCGTTCCTTTAAGGTCAGACACAAAATCTGCAAACCGCACGACGCACCGACGTGCACCGCCTGCCTGCGAATACCAGGCTTGCTCAATCCGGCAGTAGTCGCTCTCTGTGCGTAACAGCCATCTAGACAGCCATCGCCAAGGCGGCGGCCCCATCGCCGGATCGCTAGGATTGACCCGCATGTAGTTGATGCCACTTTGTAATCGTTTAGCAGGGTCACGTATGAGAGTCAAAAAAATCGCGTCAGGGTATTGATGCTCAAGGGCGGTTGCCGCCCAGAGAAAGTGACCTTTGATAAAGAGTCGGCACGTTTTGTCTGCTTTCGCATCACTGATAAGCAATAGCTGCTTGCGTCCCATACAGTCGATAAACTTTACACAGTCGCGTTCAATCCAAGCGCAATCTCGGAGTGCAAAAGAGGCGAAGTTAAATTCCTGAGCGGCAACGTCAGGCCCCAGGTAGAGAGAGAGGGCATTGAGATGCCCTGAGAACAACGCACCGTCAAAGGTATCGGCCTTAAACGGATCGAACTCGTGGCGTTCGAGACATTTGGGTGGCATTATCGACGCTGCTAGCTTACGAACTTTTTCTGGCGTGATGATGCGACCAAGGGTGTGCGGTGCAAGCCGCCACAGCCATAAGTAGGGAAACATGCTCTGCAGCAAGTTAGGGGCTGTCATACTGGGATCGGCTTCTATATAGCGGGTCATTTGTGTGCTACCACTGCGTCCACCGCTAATCACAAACAGTGGCGCAACAATCTTCATCGCGTCCAGTTCACGTCCGTATAGCACCTCATCAAGTATCCATGCTAGACCCCTCATCGGTGTCATCGTCAGCTTGCGAATGATACTAAGCGTCAGCCAAATCCTCGCTTGCACAGAAAGACCGGGATCTAATGGCTGCACAGACCATGTGAGTTGCAGATAACGCTTAACCTGCGCCATGTGCGGTACATTTGGTGGCCTATACCAGATGTGACGAGCGACGGCATAAAGTGGCCAGAGAAAAAGGCTGAGGGTTGCGATCGCAACCACCTGAACCGCCTTGATCAATAGAGAAATCATTGACGGCTTCGCCTGTGTATCGTTCAAACGGGAAGGTAAATCATCCATAGGTATCGTGCTTCCACAGCAAAGTTAACTTACACCTGTTAAGCACAAACCTAACAGGTGTAAGTTAAATGTCAACTGTTAACTTGTGCGATGATGGAAATGTTCCACTGCGATAGATGAGTGCATAAGACGAGAGATATGAGCAAGCACCAGTTTGAAATCCCCAAAGATCCTCGCATTCGACGCACACAAAGTTTATTGAAAAGTGCGCTCAGCCAACTCTTAGAAGAAAAACAGTTCAGAGATGTCTCAATCACCGATATATGCAAACAAGCAGACATCGCGCGGGTCACCTTCTATCAGCATTACGAAAGCAAAGAAGCCCTGCTGATAGCCAGTGTTACTGATTTTTTTGAGGGCATGCACAAGGCGTTTGACCAGAGCGCGCTTGATTCATATCTTGCGACGGGTAACATGACCCAACTCAAGTCCACCTATCAGATGAATTTAGCTGACCAAAATCAATTGCGGCTGATTAGGGTGGCGTTACAGTATGCTGGCGCTGCTGTCCGTCAGCTGACGCTTGCCTCATTTTTAGAGACGTATTCACAACGTGAGACAGTACTCAACAAAAAAGAGATACAAGTACTAGGAACCTTCTACGTTGGCGGGATGCTGACCTTGTTAGAGCAGTTTTTGAGCGATCAGCTCACATCCATTTCGCAAGCTGAATTGCAAGCCGCAACACTCGCGCTGCTGCACGCCTCGAAGCAAGGCGTTATTCAATCAAATATTTTTCGAGACTCGCTTGTTTAGAACTGTTTAGCAAGTCGCCCATAGCCGCAGCCAACGTCAAGAATCTTACCTGATGGTGGAAAGTGCTTATCGATCATGTGGCCTGGAATCGGATGGCTGAACTCCTTCTGCCCAGCTGTGCAATCCCAGAATTTTGTGAGTTGCGATATTGCAGGAATCTTCTCTGGCATATTCCAATCTAAAGCTAAGAGCTGAATAGGTGGTGGCATCAGTCAGAACGGCCCAAATCACTTTGGGTAGACAGGCAATCTTAATTGTTGCAGCAAAAGATTTCATAATAACGGCCACTCACAAGCTAGCATCTCCCAAAAGATATGAAGTAATGGCCCAGTTGCTTTTAGTTAGGCTGTCTTCATAAGTTCAGGAAAGTCTCAGCATCTGATTGCCGCCTTTTTGAAACTCGTAGGGCACCTCTACAATCTCTGAACGATAGCCCAGATTCACCGCTGTTGCTTGCACAATGGTTAGCCAGGGAGAGGGCTCACCTGAGACAGTCAAGAGGGGGAAAACTCTCACCTCTTGGGCCACGCGACACAGTTCTTGGACGGCTTGTAGATGAAAGACTTCGCCTAGCTGGGTAGCATACATCAGCAGAAAGTGACTGCTCAGGGCCAGGTCAAAGTAGTTGTCCTCAAAGGGGAGTTGAAGAACACTTGCCACACGATAGCGACCGGCTGCTTTGCCCGCTGGGAAATCTAGTAGAAACTGTTGCATAGCAGCCATGCGGACTTTACCCAGGTGCTCGGGGGAGGCAATGTCTCGCCAGACATAGCTGTTGAGATGTTGTTGCAACTGGGTGATGATGGTGTCGTAGGTGGCCTGGATGCGGTTTGCGATCGCATCCACCCCAAATTCGTAAATCGGGTCGCAGGCAATCACAGAATGCCCCAGCTGCGTCATCTCTGCGGTAAAGCTGGCCGGCCCTGCCCCACAATCCAGAATCTGCTTTTGCCGGTCGGCTTTGGTCAGGGCAAACATCTGCGTGTATTCTTCTAAGCAACGCCCCCAGGGCACTACGCTATCAAGTTGGATTCCCATAGGTTGCGATCGCTAGAATGCCAAGGTGCCACGCATGACCATCACAGCTTGACCGCTGATATAAACCCGGTCCTCGCTGTC
>JBCDDJ010000091.1:0-17281 GCA_039180385.1 Cyanobacteria bacterium P01_G01_bin.38
CGATGACGGTTGCGCGGTATTGTCCCTGGCCACCCTGGAGAACATGATGCAGGTTAAAGCCTGGCTGACGCAGTTTCCTTGGCAGGCTCGGTTTCTCCAGGTTAATCTGGCCCGCTCTACTGCGGTGGGAGCCCACACCCGCTTTGCCCCGCTGAATCCTCTCTCTCTGGTAACCCTAAGACGTTAGCGCCAGACGTTAGCTGACCAGATCCAGATCCTGCCAGGGAGCTCAGTCAAAGGGAGCTCAGTCAAGCCACGGTGAGTAGCCGTATCTTAGGACGAAACCGTCTGTATTTAAGAATTTTTTCAAAAAAAAGCCAGCTCGACCCTGTCAGAGCTGGCTAAATAAGGGAGTATTTTAAGTAAGCGGCTAGGGTGCATAACGCTTAGTCCTAATCATCATCTTTAGAGGCGTCCAGCTGGATTAGATGAATATGTTTGTAACCCAACTTGATTTCAAATTCATCACCCGGTTTTAACCCCATTTCCTGTGTGTAGGTTGAGCCAATGACAATTTGCCCATTTTTATGAACGCTAACTCGATAGGTTGGCTCACGGCCCCTGCCATCTTTTGTCCCTTCTGGGCTTAACGTAATGCCTCGAGCCGCTAAAAGTGCGTCGTAGAAATCAGTTAAATTGACCCGAATTTGATCATCTTTGGTCACACTGTAATAGCCACATTCGCGAGCGGTTTCTCGCTTTGGCAGGTGACTTAACTCTTTTACTTTTTGCAGTAAAGCTTTTCCCGTAAGAGGAACCATCTTAGTATTAGCCATCTGATTTAAGGTTCTTCGACGTTCAGTTTGGGGTAAGGGACCGAAAATGAACTGCGCTCAATCTATTTTAGAGCTATCTTCTTTGCACATAGCAATTTAAAGGTCGGCTTCTTAATAGAAAGCTTGATTATAACAGACAAAAATCTCACCTATTCAGGAAAGTATTTTTTTGCTGAGATCGCCCTATAAACCTGAATCTCAAAGTATAGACTCAAAAACTTGAATTTCAAATATTGTCCACGATGTCCCTAGCTTGCTAGAAAGAATATAGCCTAATAGGCTCGAAATCAAAGCTGAATAATAGCATAGATAAAAACGATATTGTCAAGCAGGGAATAATGTCTATATTTCAACCGCTAAGAAGCCCTGTAATAGGCCGTCGGTTGGCCAAGTATTGCTTAAGCCCGACCGGAAGAATTAAGCAGAAGATTGTAGATTGCCGAGGTCGTCTCAAGGTATTTAAATCGGTGTAAACAACCAAGAAAATTTATCCTGATCAAGGTCTGTGAAGGCAAACGGCATTCAAATAATCCGACACTTTACTGTGGCAGAGCGTTTGTGTTTAACCGCTTTCAACCTGCTAGTCGCTGTCTGCTGCCCTAAGATACAGTTGGATAGATAATTTGGATAGACCCCTAGATTAAGACGTCGCGAATAGGAAGTCACAAAGCATGTCAGTCCCTGAAGAAACTGTGTTAACCGATGCACAAACTCCTACGGAAGAGCCCCCCACGTTTGGCTGGAATGCCTATGCTGAGAGGCTCAATGGCAGGTTTGCGATGGTGGGCTTTTTGGCCTTATTGCTGTTAGAACTGTGGACCCGCCAAGATTTCTTTACTTGGTTGGGGTTGCCCCATTAGGTCTTAGCCATGGCCAGATCTACGACCAGATCTGGAGTCTGTTTTCAGAGAAACTCAAATCCGTTTTCAAGAAAAACTCAAATGCTAACAGTGGATAGGGTTTTAGCGAATGCTTAAGCGGTAGCTGCCCTGCCCTTGAGCGTCGTAGGCATTGGCGACTACTCGGTAAAGTCCCTGTCGGGGAAGCGTCACCACAATTTCAGAGTTTGTGCTGCTGCCTGAAAGATCATCATTTTCGGCAATCTGGTTGCCTGCCTCATCAGCTAAAAACAGGTAAGTGTCAAAATCGCTGCTGGTTAAGCTAATAATGACTTGCTGCCCGGCTTGCCCTTCAAAGGCAAATTCGTCGTAAAAGCTACCGTCACGGAGTTGGGGATCGCCTGGCTCTAAGCGACCTGTTTCTTCGAGTAAGTAGCGGTTGGCTTGGCTTGGTTGGCCAGCTCCGCCCAGGCTGCTGAGTTGAATCTCATAGTTGCCTTCCTCATTGGCGGCATAGGAGTTAGCCAAAATCAGGTAGGTGCCATTGGCGGGCAGGGTGGTTTCGAGTCGGGCGTTGACCCCGCCAGCGCTGTCATCGTCCTGGCCCAAATCTTCCTGATTGGGCCCAACCAAAATCAGGTAGGGGTCAATTTGCTGGCTCGACATTTCAATCGCCACCCGCTGGCCTGCCTGCCCTTCAAAGCGATACACATTGAAATAGCTATTGTCGGCAAAGAGGTTGCTGCTGCTATCCAGTCGCCCAGATGACTGGCCATTTAGGCTGATCGTCTCAGGGGGGCGACCGCCCTGACGGGGGCGGCTAGAGGCTGTGGTGCTGGCTGAGCCATTTTGAACAGCGGCAATAAAAGGACGAACTTGGTCGGTTGCGATCGCAAACCCGATGCCAATATTGCCCTGGCTGGCTTCGGTGGTAAAAATTGAGGTGTTGACCCCAATCAGCTCGCCCTGGCTATTGAGTAGCGGCCCCCCCGAGTTACCCGGGTTAATCGCGGCGTCTGTTTGAATGAGGCCCCGTGTTTGATCCAGGCGGCTGACGATACCCACTGTGAAAGTCCCCTGTAGCCCAAAGGGGTTGCCGATAGCAAACGCCTGCTGACCCACCTGAGCCCGATCTGAGGCAAGCGAAATCATCGGGAAATTACCCCCGCCTCGGATTTTGACTGCGGCTAAATCGAGCCCATCCTCTGCGTAGCCAACCACGTCGGCTTCAAATTGCTGGCCATCTGAAAGCTGGACCGTGACCGTTCGAGCGCTGCCCACCACATGGGCATTGGTCAGAATGAGCCCGTCTCGGGTAATGATACTACCGCTGCCACTGCTTTCCCCTGCACTGATAGCAACGACAGCAGGACTAGCCTGCTGATAAACTCTGATATTTGTAGATTCATCCTGATTTTGCGCCTGGGTTGATACAGAGGGTGATACAGCACCAGGCAGGTAGGGTGCACTGAGCGCACCTCCAGCGATCGCCAGCAGTGCCAAAAAACTTACGTTTGCAAAACGCAGTACCAAACGGCTCATAGTTTCCAGAATTGATTGGACTCTTTCAATAAGATACCGGGTGTGACAAGGCGATTCCGGTGATTTTTAATTTGGGCGAGGCGGTTTGCCAAAAACGGTCTATGGAGCGTTTTACACAGCGCTAACGCCGAAGTCTTGTTGAGAGATGAGTCGGCAAAAGTTAGAAAGACTGAAGCGTTTGGGGGATATCTTTTACGCTTTCAAAAATAAACGCTTAAAAAAGCGATTGGGAGATAGACAGCAACGCTCCTACCTCCCAAATTCAAGGAAAATGAGTATTTAAAGCGAGCTTTTAGCCCAATCCTGCGTTCATCCCAGGCTTACCTGTCGCAAGCTCAACCTTAACAATCTTACCGCCCATTTTTTGAATTCTTTGCTGCTCGGTGAACCAGTTATCGTAGGGGACGAGCTTTGTGAAAAACGTATTTTGAAGCTCGCGCTGGGTACGAATCCGAGTTTGGCTGGGTACGCAGGCAGTGATCTTGAACATGCGCATAGTAGAGGTTTCTCCTAATGAAGACAGGCTTGTGAGTACAAACCGGCGTTTTTCCTTGAATAAAAAGCTGTTAAACCATTGGCGATATTCACTGGCCATATAGTGAAATTTTGCCAAGTTCGTTTAGCCAGACGAGGTTTGTTAAAACAAAGTCGGAAGTCCATAGGCCAATGCTAAACTGCCATAACTCTCAAGAAGCCTCAACAGCTTTGGACGGCTTAACACTCATCTCAGACTTCCGACCGATTGCTTTAGGACGACAGTAAATTGCCTATCCTAGATGTTTTGATGATTACACCAGCTGTGACCTAGCTTAGGCCAGAGCAGATATAGTCAAAGTAAACACCCATTTCTTTACCCGCATCAGCACCCACTAAACCCGCGGTGACTTCTTTCATCGCTTGGATAGCCTGCACCGTTGCACCCACGGGTACACCCAGGGAGTTGTAGGTTTCCTTCAAACCGTTGAGCACGCGCTCATCGAGGATAGAAGGGTCGCCAGCCAACATAGCGTAGGTTGCATAGCGTAGGTAGTAGTCTAAATCGCGAATGCAGGCAGCATAGCGACGGGTGGTGTACATATTGCCACCGGGGCGAGTGATGTCAGAGTACAGTAGCGCCTTGGCAACTGCATCTTTAACAATCTCAGAGGCGTTGGCACTGATCGAAGTTGCCGCCCGAACCCGCAGCTCACCTGTTTGAAAGTAAGCCTTGAGCTTGTCCATGGAGGACTGATCAAGGTACTTACCCTGAACGTCCGAAGAATTAATGACAGAAGTAATTGCGTCTTGCATAATTTGCCTTCCTTAACTTGGATGTAACAGCCTAAAACTAATCGAACAAAAACCAATGCAAAGTTAGCGCTTTCTAACCGGTGTCAGCTAAAGCTGAACCCGAGAATTAGCTACCCATTGCACCGACGACATAGTCGAAATAGGTGGCTGCTTCAGCGGCATCTTCGCTAGAGAGCAGGGAGGACGCAACGCCCTTCATGCAGCGAATGGACTCAGCCACGGCTGGAACAGAAGTGCCTAGAGAGTTGTACATCTCTTTAGCACCGACTAGACCAATCTCCTCGATCGGGGTAACGTCGCCAGCCACCACACCGTAGGTGACGAGACGCAGATAGTAGTCCATGTCTCGCAGACAGGTTGCTGTCATTTCGTCGCCGTAGGCGTTGCCACCGGGGGAGACCACATCAGGCCGCTTTTGAAAAAGCTGGTCACCCGCTTGCTTGATGATGCGCTCACGAGACTCAGTGAGAACCTGGGCAATGCGCAGACGGCGCTCACCTGAGGTAACAAAGCCCTTGATACGATCTAATTCGCCGGGGCTGAGGTAACGAGCCTCAGCATCAGCATTCACGATTGATTTCGTGACAATACTCATTGTATGGATTCCTCCGAAAGAATATAACCAGATGAAACTTTACTGGCGTTCACCTTCAAAGAGCTGAGCCTCGGCAGACCATGCCCAGGAGCAACGCCTAATTTGATCGCTTTACGAGAGAAATCAAACATTAATCGGATTCTTTGAATCCCGATAGGCTCAGCAACCTTCCCAAAACATTTTCCGGCATCTCGCTAACCTTCTTAGAAGAGACGTCACATTTCGTAACATTTTCCCTCAGATTTCAACGATCGCGCAGTGCTAAAGGCCACTAACAGGTCTTTTCGTTGCCATACGACCCCTAAGGGGAAGCTAGTGCTAGCCCCGAGAGGTTGTTTGCTGTGAAGGATACCCTATTTGGCGGTGAACACGATGGCGGTAAACGGTGGGTGCTATGACCCAATCGACGCGGTCTCTCCAACCGCTGGCTCAAAGCTAGGGATAACAATGTCATCGTTTTGCCGGGTGAGCTGATTATAAAGCCGTTCAGTATTCGGAAAGTTAGCCGCTGGCAGGGTCGGGAAGCGTCGGTAGGGAACCGTGTCTTCGCCAAAGTACTCGGTGTACTCAGGGCTGTTGACCATGGCTCGGATAAAGCCACGGATGCCCTGGGTTGCCAAAATCTGGTTGTACTTGCGAATTTCTGCCTGGTTGAGCGGAGCACGCCCCAGGAAGTGCTTAGTCCCCAGCTCAATCACCTTGGTATTGGGATAGGGCGCATAAAACTCTTTGAGGTAGAGGTTGGTGTACCCAAGATTTTCTATGAATTCTTTGAGGGTGATTTCACCGTTGCCAAGCTTGCTCTCTAAAGAGGTGAATTCATCTTGGATGACATAGGGAGCCACATCGCGCTCAAAGATTTGGCGATAAGCGGCTTGAAAAACCCGTTTTAGGTTAGGTTTGTCGGCCAGGCTGGTCAACTTAAAGACCTTGCTCTGCTGCCGTTGGGTGTTAACGCCCTGGAGAATGCGCTGTTTGACTTCGATATCGCCACGGGCGCTAGAAACTGCCCCAAGTTCGACAAAGCGGGGTGTGGTGGGTTGGGCAATGGGTTTGAGGCCAACGCCTTTAACACTGCCTGCCCTAAAGTTGCGCATTGATTTCCCGGCGGGGGTAATGTAGCGCTCATAGGGGACGGTGTCTTCGCCAAAAGCTTCGATATATTCTGAGCTGTCGATGAGGGCGTCGACCAGAGCGTAAAAGCCTTTTTTGGCGCAAATATCGAAATATTTGTTGGTCTCCTGGCGACCGTAGGTAGGCCGACCCAAAAGCCGACGGTGGATATATTCGACCGCTTTCATCACATAAAGCGGTGCCCAATAAGTTTTGCGGAAGGACTCTGACTTTGCCATCATCCGAATGAACTCACGCAGGGTAATTTCGCCATTCTCCAGCTTGGTTTCTGCGGCCTGAATTCGCTGGCCCGCATAAACTTCGCGTCCAAATACTTGCCGATAGGCGGCGTTGATGACTGCCAGGGTTGAGCTCTCAGAATAATTAATGCTGGACTGGCTACCAGCCCCTGGGGCCTGATTTAGGCGGAAAACCTTGGGGCCTAGGGTACCTGGAAACTCTCCGCGAGCCCTTGGATTGCTCATCTGACTCTTGATCGCGGGACCCTGATGGATCAAAATTCGCCGGGTGTCCTTGTTAAAAGGGGCTGGGCTGCTGTTGGGGTTACGGGTTTCTCGCGGGAAGATGGCCCCAAATTGGATCTCAAGGGGATCGTTGCCCGAGCCATAGGGATGCTGATCTGGCAGGGGCTGATTGTAGGCTGCGAAGGTAGTCAAAAATTGAGGCACCTTGCGGAAGGGGGCGCTATACCGAAACAGGTCTTGCTGAGGACCCCAGTTGCGACATTCCTGGGCTTCCTGACCCAACCCGCGAATATAGGGAACGGTTTCTTCCCCAAAGTAGTCGGCGTATTCTTTTGAGTCGACCAGGGCATCGACCAGCGCTGACAGCCCTCCTGTCGAGACGATGGAGAAATATTTTTGCACCTCTTCTCGGGAACTGGGGCCACGCCCCAAAATATGCCGAAAGGCCAGCTCTAAGGCCCGACTGTTGATAAACGGTTCAAAGAACTGCCTACGGTACAGGGGTGATTTGGCCAGACGACGGATAAACTCCTTCATCGAAATCTGCCCGTTTTTGACCTTAGATTCGAGGTCAGAAATATTGAGGGAGTAAGCCCGCGTAATATCGCGCTCAAACATTTGGCGGTAGGCAGCTTTGACAATCGCGGCTTTCTCCAGGGTGGAGAGGCCCGGCTTCATGGCGTACTTGGGTCGCCGCTCGGCTGCGTTGAAATAGATCTGGGGTAGCTGTAACCCTTGTTGGTCAGAGGAGGGACGCTGACGCACCTTATTGGAAGGGGAGGGGGCCTTAAACTCGCTAATCAGCAGGTCAAAATACTGAAGCACTATCTCTTTGGCTTCGGCGTCTTGACGAAAATAGGTCACGGTGGCGGCGCGCATGGTCTGGAGCGCGACGATGGTGGCTGCAGTGGAGCAGGCGTTTTCAATGATCTCTCGCAGACCACGAACATTGACTTCAATGATACTGGGGTCGCCGGCCACAATGGCGTAGGTCAGATACCGCAGGAACCAGCTCATGTCTCTCAGAGACTTTTGCATGTTACTGGGACCGTAGCGCGACACGTTAATTGGTCGGAAGCCTGGAGGGGTGGGGCCGCTGCTGGTTGTGAGCAGCGATCGAAATCCGCTAAATAGGCCAGTGCCGCCGCTTTCGACATAGGTGTTGGTGCCCAGGGTAGACGCAGTCCGCTCGTCTAGGACTTCTCCGCCGCGAGTCATTTCGGGGGGGGCTTGGATGTCAGGCTTTTCTAGATAGGCCAACGGGGAGCCTCCGGTAAAGATCCGGTTGGCCGCTTGGGACACGATCAGCTCTGAGTATTGGGTAATCGCCTGTGCGATCGCAATCCGCTTAGCGCCCGACTTAAAAAAGCTCGACAATTCGCTAAGTTCGCCTCGCTCCATGTAGCGATCCTGCTGCTCTGCCTGGGAAATCGTAGCAGCTGGCAACGTTTGATAGAGTTGTGGCTGTACTAAAGAGCTTCCACCACTAGCTGTAACAGTCATTCGTTTTTAAAGGCTCCCTTACCAATAGTGATTGCAAGTGATTGCATCAGCCCTGTTGCTTGGCGCTTGGCACGTCACTGAAAATCAAACCAATGGGCCGACTGGTCTAATCTCTGGGAATTAATCTTTCAGTTAAAAGAAATCTTTGAAAGATCCCAATCTTCAGATTAAAACGATTAAGGAACGCAACCTGCGATTGTTAAAAACTGTGTAACATCTTGCAAAAATCTGCGCGAGTCAGCCGCGATCTATCCAAGATTTATCTAAACAGTTGTTACTGAGCCATCATAGAACGACGGCTTACATTTCCTGAGAAGAAAGATAAGTTTTGTAACGTAGGTTTGCTAAAGTTTGTCTGCTATCCCGGCAGACAAATTCCCTATCTGGGCGGTTATGGACGCGATGCGGCTTCCCTGTGAGTAAACCACCCCCATACGTACAAGATCGGCCTAAGCCGATGGGTAACACCCTTGCAAGCTCCAGACCGCCCAGGCGGACTCAAGCCTGAGACCTTATGACCTTAAACCGATGACCTTAAACCAATGACTTTAGACAGCCAATCTGCGGTCAGTGATGCAGTTGCTAATCTCTACAACACCTACCCATTTCCACCGGAGCCGCTGTTGGATGAAGCACCCCCTGGCTACAACTGGCGCTGGTATTGGCCCACCGCCTATCACTTTTGCACTGGCCGCAAACCCGATAGTAACCAGATCCGGATTTTAGATGCAGGGTGTGGCACCGGGGTGGGCACTGAGTATCTCGTCCACCTCAACCCCCAGGCCGAGGTCGAGGCCATTGACTTGAGTGCAGGGGCTCTGGATATGGCGCGTGAGCGCTGTCGTCGGTCTGGGGCTGACCGGGTCACGTTTCACCACTTGAGTCTTTATGATGCCGACCAGTTGCCAGGGCAATTTGACTTGATTAACTGTGTGGGTGTTTTGCACCATCTGCCTGACCCGATTAAAGGCATTCAATCCCTGGCCCCCAAGCTTGCCTCCGGTGGTCTGATGCACATCTTTGTCTATGCGGCCCTGGGGCGGTTTGAGATTTCCCTGATGCAGCAAGCGATTTCGCTACTACAGGGCGCTCGTCAAGGGGACTATCGAGATGGCGTTCAGGTGGGACGACAGTTGTTTGCCAGCCTGCCCGAGACCAATCGCCTGGTCCAGTACGAAAAAACGCGGTGGGCGGCTGAAAATCAGCGGGACGAGTGCTTTGCCGATATGTATGTCCATCCCCAGGAAATTGACTACACCGTTGATACGCTTTTTGACTTGATCGAGGCGTCTGGACTGGCCTTTTTAGGGTTTTCTAACCCCCAGTATTGGGACCTCAATCGCCTGATCGAAAAGGCCCCGGAGTTGCTAGAGCGGGCCAGCCATTTGAGTGAACGCCAGCGGTATCGACTGATCGAACTGCTCGATCCGAGCTTGACCCACTATGAATTTTTCTTGGCTCGCTTACCCCTTGACCGGGCGGATTGGTCTGATGACTCTGCCCTTTTAGCCGCGCTGCCAGAACTCACCCCATGCCTCACGGGGTGGCCCAGTCAAACTCTATTTAATGGGGATTACCAGTTGGTTAACCTGAGCGACCCTGAGTATGAATTTCTCAAAGCCTGTGAGGTCGCCCAGGGAGCGCTTTCCGTCCGGCAGCTCTTGGCGCAAACCTCAATCGACCTGGCGGGGGTGCGATCGCTGCAACATCAGCAGCTGATTTTATTGAGCACCCCTACGGTTTAAAGCAGGGGTAGCCCTGGTCTGAGGTCTGTAGAGCGCGCCCGCGAAGTCATTAAGTATTGTTACCGTTCCGTGGTATGATCAATCCCAGCTTGTGACAGGGGTTTGTGCCCTTGTATCAGGTCTAAACCAAGGCTAGTTTTAAGTAATTTTTGTGGACTCGTCAGCCGAATCTCCTGATCCCACATCTACCGAGGGGGAAAGCGAAGCAGTCAGGCCAATCTCTGGAGAACTCTCCCTAGAACCCGATGCTTCCATAGAAGAGTACTTTCAGCTTCAACGAGAGCTGTTTGCCACAGCTTTCATTGCAACTGGAGTTGTGTTTGTCTCTGTGTGGGCTTTTTACACCCTTGATATCGCCCTCAATTATTTTTTGGGAGCGTGCATCGGTGTGGTTTACTTAAAAATGTTGGCCAAAGGCGTTGAGAAACTTGGGCGTGAGAAATCTAAAATTGGCAAAAATCAGCTTGCCCTCTTTATTGGATTAATTGTAGTTGCTTCTCAGTTGGATCAGCTGCAAGTCATTCCAATTTTTTTAGGTTTTCTTACTTATAAAGTTGCCCTCATTGTCTATATGTTTAGGACCTTATTAACGCCCTAAATTTTTTTTGGCTAATTTAAGTCTTCTAGCCTTCTGTCTTGTTTGGTCAACCTAACCTGAATATAAGATGCTAAGTTTGCTGCACTTAGATGTTTTGCCGCTGGCTGCGCTGGAGGTAGGGCACCATTTTTATTGGCATTTGGGAGGCTTGAGTCTCCATGGTCAAGTTTTTCTGACCTCATGGTTTGTCATCGCTCTGCTCCTATTAGCTTCGGTATTGGCAACTCGCAATATCCAAAGGGTGCCTCAAGGGGCGCAAAACCTTATGGAGTACGTTTTTGAGTTTGTCAGAGACATTGCTAAAAATCAGCTGGGCGAAAAGGAGTATCGTCCTTGGTTACCGTTTATTGGCACACTGTTTCTCTTTATCTTTGTGTCTAACTGGTCAGGCGCTTTGTTTCCTTGGCATGTCATCGAGATCCCAGAGGGAGAACTGGCCGCTCCGACCGGTGACATCAATACCACAGTCGCCCTAGCGCTGCTGACCTCGCTGGCATATTTTTATGCCGGGTTTAGGAAGCGTGGGTTGGGCTATTTCTTAAAGTATATCGAGCCCACTCCGATCTTGCTGCCGATTGCAATTTTGGAAGATTTCACCAAGCCTTTATCCCTAAGCTTCCGTTTGTTTGGGAATATTTTGGCAGACGAACTCGTGGTTGCGGTTTTGGTCTTATTGGTTCCCTTGTTTGTGCCGCTACCAGTTATGATGTTGGGGCTCTTCACAAGTGCGATTCAGGCTTTAGTCTTTGCCACCCTGGCGGCGGCTTACATTCATGAAGCCCTCGAAGGTCACGGTGAAGAAGGCCATGAGGAGCACGCTTAAACCTCGAAGTTCGATGTCTCAGGTTTAGGATGCATCTTTTTCATGGCTTTTTGTTTGTAGACCTGCTGTTTTTTGTTCTGTATTTACCGAAAGGAAAGGAATTATGGATCCGTTAGTTGCTTCTGCGTCTGTTATTGCTGCTTCTTTGGCAGTTGGCTTGGCTGCGATTGGCCCTGGTATTGGCCAAGGTAACGCTTCTGGTAAAGCGGTTGAGGGTATCGCTCGTCAGCCCGAGGCAGAAGGTAAGATTCGGGGTACGTTGCTGCTGACCCTGGCTTTTATGGAATCTCTCACGATTTATGGTCTGGTCATTTCTCTAGTGCTTCTGTTTGCCAACCCCCTTGCTTAGGCTGTGGATCGATGCCTGGCGGCGCTGTCTGTCTGTTACTTAATGATATTCAGGCGAGGGCCTGATTTCAATTGTTTTCAGATGCTTAGATAGCGCCCCTTTATCAGCACCTGTGTGCCAAAAAGATCCTGGGGCCTGAGTGCCATTGCAACGACCTTGTTGGAAAGTGTACATGGATCGGCCAGTCGTTGGGGTTAAGGATATCGAAACATGTTTGATTTTGATGCAACACTTCCGTTAATGGCCATTCAATTTGTGCTGTTAACGTTCATTTTAAATGCTGTGTTTTTCAAGCCTATTTCAAAGGCTCTGGATGAGCGCGACGGCTATATTCGTCAAAATAAGGCTGAGGCTCAGGAGCGCTTGACCGCAGCAGAGAAACTAGCAAAGCAGTACGAGCAGTCGTTAGCGGATAGTCGTCGGCAATCGCAAGAGGTGATTGCCCAGGCCCAGGCTGAGGCTCGGGAGACTGTATCTAAGCAGTTGGCCGAGGCCCAGGCCGAAGCACAGCAGCAACGCGAACAGGCTCAGAAAGAGCTTGATCAGCAAAAGCAAGAAGCCTTCCGATCTTTAGAGCAGCAGGTAGATTCCTTAAGCGATGAGATTTTAGGTAAGCTTCTCGGCTCTCAAGCAGCTTAATGACTTTTGGCGGCTCTCACCGTTTTTAGAAGCAACGCTGCAACTTTTAGAATTATCGGCGCAGTTATGAGTATGGTTGGAACTTTTTCGCTACTGGCTACGGAGGAAGGGGGATTTGGTCTTAATTTCAATATTCTTGAGACCAATCTAATTAATCTCTCGATTCTGATTTCTCTGATAGTTTACTTCGGTCGAAATTTTTTGGGTAAGATTTTGGGTGAGCGTCAGGTCGCGATTCAAGCCGCGATTCAAGACGCTGAGCGTCGTCAGAAGGACGCTGTGACGGCTCTGTCTGAGCAAGAAAGCAAGCTTGCCCAAGCGCAGGAAATGGCTGCCAAGATTAAGGCGGATGCCGAGGTGGCTGCTCAATCTAGTCGCGATGAGATTTTGGCCCAAGCTGCTAAGGA
The DNA here is from genome assembly GCA_039180385.1 of Cyanobacteria bacterium P01_G01_bin.38. Lineage (GTDB taxonomy): Bacteria > Cyanobacteriota > Cyanobacteriia > Phormidesmidales > Phormidesmidaceae > SIO4C1. Next base: position 12,705 of record JBCDDJ010000091.1, read on the forward strand.
TGTTCAGCGATTGAGAGATGAAGCCGCCCGCGATGTGGGCTCTCAGCGAGACCGGATTGCACTGGAGTTACGTCAACGGATTGCTGCCCTGGCGGTTGGCAAGGTTGAGTCAACCCTCCAATCTCGGATGGATGAGTCTTTGCAGCAAAGGTTGATTGACCAAAGTATTGGAATGTTGGGAGGTTAATCTGTGAAGGATAGCGTTGTCAGCGAAGCGATTATTTCTCCTTACTCTCAGGCTTTATTGTCCCTGGGCGAATCAAACCAGACTGCGGATCAGCTGGGTGAAGATGCTGCCTACGTGATTGAGCTGCTGTCGACCTCCGATGAACTGGGTCAGTTTTTATCCAGCCCGATTGGTGATTTAGAGGCCAAGAAAGGGGTCCTACGCCAGCTATTGTCGGACAAAGTGAGTCCGACCATGCTCAATTTTGCTCTACTTTTGGTGGATAGAGGGCGAATTCCTTTTTTGGGTAGCATCTGTCGGCAATATCAAACGTTGTTGCGAAAGAAAAATCAGTCTGTTTTAGCTGAGGTGACGTCGGTTGTCGATCTATCGGACGCCCAGAAGGAAGAGATTCGCCAGAAAGTATTGACGATGACGGGTGCTCGTCAAGTTGAGCTGTCTACCAGTCTTGATCCATCGTTGATTGGCGGTGTGATCATTAAGGTGGGCTCCCAGGTGATTGATGCCAGTCTCCGCGGTCAGCTCCGACGCATCGGTATTTTGCTGAGTAGTGCTGCCTAGGAAAATTCAGGCTTTTGCCGCCTCGTCAGCCCCCTATTTTTGCATTCGCTTTTTGCATCATTAACCTTAATCGTGTAGTAATCCAAGCAACTCCCATGGTAAGCATCAGACCGGACGAAATTAGTAGCATTATCCGCCAGCAAATTGAACAGTATGACCAGGACGTCAAAGTCTCTAACGTAGGGACGGTCCTTCAGGTCGGGGATGGTATCGCTCGGATTTATGGCCTCGAGCAGGCAATGTCTAACGAGCTGCTGGAGTTTGAAGATGGCACGATTGGTATCGCACTGAACCTGGAAGAAGACAACGTCGGTGCGGTGTTGATGGGCACTGGCCGCGATATTCAAGAGGGTAGCTCGGTCAAATCAACGGGGCAGATTGCGTCTATCCCTGTCGGTGATGCGATGCTGGGCCGTGTGGTGGATGCCCTGGCTCGCCCTATTGACGGAAAAGGCGATCCCAATACATCTGAAACACGTTTGATTGAGTCGATGGCCCCTGGCATTATTGCCCGGAAGTCTGTATATGAGCCGCTGCAAACTGGGATTACGGCGATTGATGCGATGATTCCGGTGGGGCGGGGTCAGCGTGAGCTGATCATTGGTGACCGTCAGACGGGGAAGACTGCGATCGCAATCGACACCATCATTAACCAAAAGAGCGAAGACGTGGTTTGCGTCTACGTTGCTGTGGGTCAAAAGGCCTCTTCGGTGGCCCAGGTGGTGGGCGTCCTCGAAGAGAAAGGCGCGATGGACTACACCATTGTGGTCGCGGCTAATGCGAATGACCCTGCGCCGCTCCAGTTTTTGGCACCGTATACCGGTGCAGCCCTGGCTGAGTACTTTATGTATAAGGGCAAAGCCACGCTGATTATCTACGATGATTTGACCAAGCAGGCCCAGGCCTATCGTCAAATGTCACTGCTGTTGCGTCGTCCGCCCGGTCGTGAGGCGTACCCTGGAGACGTTTTTTACCTCCACTCTCGTTTGCTAGAGCGGGCGGCTAAGCTCAGCCCCGAGCTAGGTGAGGGTAGCATGACCGCCCTGCCGATTATTGAGACCCAGGCCGGTGACGTTTCGGCTTACATTCCGACCAACGTGATTTCGATTACTGACGGTCAGATTTTCTTGTCCTCTGACTTGTTCAACTCAGGTTTACGTCCAGCGATCAACGCGGGTATTTCGGTATCCCGAGTCGGGTCAGCAGCCCAAACCAAGGCCATTAAAAAGGTGGCCGGTACGCTAAAGCTAGAGCTCGCCCAGTTTGACGAACTTCAAGCGTTTGCCCAGTTTGCGTCTGATCTAGACCCCGCTACTCAGCAACAACTGGCGCGGGGTGAGCGTTTGCGTGAGATTCTCAAGCAGGCTCAGTACTCGCCGCGATCTTTGCCAGAGCAGGTGGCGGTAGTTTACGCCGGGGTTAAAGGGCTATTAGATGAAGTGCCGGTTAATAAGGTTGCACCGTTTGCAGCTGAGCTGTGTGGCTATATCAACACTAGCAAGAAAGATTTTGTGGATATCATCACTGAGAAAAAGGTGTTGACCGATGAGGCGGTGACCCTGGTGGAAGCGGCTATCAGTGAGTGTAAGCAAGGCTTTTTGGCCGCAGCGTAGGGAGGCAATCGCTGGGCTATCGGTGGTGTCGCCCATAGCTCAGCTGCTAGGAGAAATACAACATGCCTAACTTAAAAGCAATTCGCGATCGCATTAAGACGGTCAAAAACACGCGCAAGATCACCGAAGCCATGCGTCTGGTGGCAGCTGCAAAAGTGCGCCGCGCCCAAGAGCAGGTCACCGCCACTCGCCCCTTTGCCGACCAACTGGCAAAGGTGTTTTATGGCCTGCAAACCCGACTCAAATTTGAAGATGTGACCCTGCCGCTTTTGCAGCAACGCGATGTAGAAAACGTGGCGCTGCTGGTAATTTCGGCGGATAGGGGGCTGTGCGGCGGCTACAACGCCAATGTCATCCGTCGGGCCGAAGATCGAGCAAAAGAGCTCACCACTGAAGGGGTGGGTTATAAGTACGTATTGGTAGGGCGCAAAGCGACTCAATATTTTGAGCGGCGTGACCAGCCCATTGATGCCAAATATACCGGGCTCGAGCAAATTCCGATCGCGTCCGAAGCCGCTAAAATTGCTGACGAGATTTTGTCTTTGTTTTTGTCGGAGTCCGTGGATCGCGTTGAGATCGTTTATACCAAGTTTATCTCCCTGGTGAGTTCTCGCCCAGTGGTGCAGACACTGTTGCCCTTTGACCGTCAAGGTCTAGAAGCGCAGGATGATGAAATCTTCCGACTGACTACCCGCGGTGGTCAATTCCAGGTTGAGCGAGAGAAGGTTGAGACCCAGGTTTCAGCACTACCCCAGGACATGATCTTTGAGCAGGATCCGGTACAGATTTTAGACGCGCTGCTGCCGCTCTATCTCAACAACCAGATTTTGCGAGCCCTGCAAGAGTCAGCCGCGAGTGAGCTGGCTGCGCGAATGACGGCGATGAATAACGCCAGCGATAATGCCAAAGAGCTATCTAAGTCGCTGACGCTGGTTTACAACAAAGCGCGTCAGGCGGCCATCACCCAGGAAATTTTGGAAGTGGTGGGTGGTGCCGAAGCGCTGGGTTAGCCCCTGATTTGCTAGCCTCTGATTTAAGGGGGTATCTCAATCTGGTTTACTTTGCTTACGTGGGCGGAGCTTCGGCTCCGCTTTTTTATTGCTTTTCGTTTAAAGAAGAGTCAAGGGGTTTTCCTAATTGGCTATGTCATTCTTTGGGGGCTGTTACCTAAGCATTGCGGTTCATTGCTTTAGAGGTTTGTTAGAAAGATGGCTTTCTACCCTTGAGAAGTCGTGACTGGTGCAAAATCATGTCTTCTCAACATCACCCTCTACTCAAAGCCAGCAAAATTGAGGCAACCCCAGCATTTGAGTTTCATCATCCATTGAACTCTAATTCTGAAGTCTACATTCGGCGGTTGGGCAGTCCGGTTGGACTGACTCGACTCGGGATTAGTTTGGCACGGGTCCCGGCGGGTAAGGAGTCATTTATCTACCATGCCCACACAAATGAAGAGGAGTGGCTCTATATTCTCTCTGGGAAAGGGATTGCTGAAATTGGGGATGAAGAATTTGAGGTGCAGCCAGGGGACTTTATGGGTTTCGCGCTGCCCCAGGTTGCTCATCATTTGAGGAACCCTTTTGAGGAAGACCTGGTGTATTTGATGGGAGGCGAAAATCTTCAGTTTGATATGGGACTTTTCCCTAGACTAGACAAGCGGGTATTTCGGGAAGGACAGGAAAAGGCCTACATTGTGGATGACGCAGCGCTTCAGGATTTCTGGAAAGCAGGTGAGGAGGACGAGTAGTGGGGAATGGGGGGGAACTTAGGCGGAGTGGCTAGGGGTTCGAGTCGAGCCCCAGGCTGAGCTGATAGATGTCGCGTTTGGGGAGCCCTGTGGTTTGGGCGAGTTGGCGGCTGGCCTGGGATGGAGAGAGTCCGTCATCGAGCAGCGCTTTGAGTTGGGCAACCAGCTCGTCTTCAGAAAGTTTGATGGATTGGGGAGGGAAACCTGTGATCACAACCGTAAACTCTCCCCTCGGTTCAGTCTTTTGATAATGCCCAATTGCCTCAGTCAGGGTGCCTCGCCAAAACGTTTCGTAGCGTTTTGTTAATTCGCGGGCGAGGGTGATCGATCGATCGCCGTCGAGGGCTGTGCTTAAATCGGTCAGGGTTTTGAGCAGCCGGTGGGGGCTTTCGTACAGCACGATTGTGCGTGATTCTGTCTGGAGCTGGGCAAGGCGCTGTTTGCGTTCTTTGCCCTTAGGGGGTAAGAA